>NZ_JABXWS010000153.1:0-724 GCF_015594425.1 Novosphingobium sp. HR1a | reverse complement strand
CCTTACCAACAAATATCTAAATGGTGTTCCCGGTGATGCGCGAGGTGCACGATCCGGGTCTTTCAAGAAGGAATTGCTTGCTCCAGAGACTATGGATCGCATCCGCAGTCTGCACTCGATCGCGGAAGATCGCGGCCAGACGCTTGCTCAGATGGCGATCGCCTGGGTTCTCCGCGATCCGCGGATGACTTCTGCTCTCATCGGGGTAAGAACGGTTAACCAACTCAATGATTCGCTTGATGCAATAAATCGGCTCGATTTCGAGCATTCTGAACTGGACGCTATCGAACGCCTACTCGGCACACCGGAATCACGCCGCCGTTGACACTATTGCGCGCATTGGGGTCCGTCGCGCACGGTGCGATTGCCCGGCTCTTATCGCATATAAAGAAGGGCGTAGGAGCGACGCGTCCACATGGCAGATACGATAGGCGACACTTCAGGCGCGAGCCTAGTGAACAAAATTCCGCTTTGTATACGTTGGACTACGAGGACGGACGAGCAATTCTCTATCAGCTACCCCAATTTTCCGCCAACTGATGCTTGCCATCGGTTCGTTAACGGCCTTTCCGCAATTAGGATCGCCGTAATCTGCAGTCTATGACTGGGATGGGCGCGTAACAGCCGGTCGGCTTCGAAGAACTCTGTCAGCAGCTTCTGTCAGGAGTAGGCCCTCGCGGCCGCTGATCGAAGCGACAGGGTCTGGTCGGATACTCCGATATCC
>NZ_JABXWS010000096.1:0-36049 GCF_015594425.1 Novosphingobium sp. HR1a | reverse complement strand
GTTGGGGGCAACGCTTCTGGCAACGCGGCTACTTCTCGACTACCTCCGGCAACATCACCGATGACATCATCATGCGGTATCTCGAAAAGCATACCCACAAGGATGGCTTCAGCCCCGCCGCATGATCCTACCGGCGTCAGCCGGTCAGTCATTCAGCTCAGCCAAGCGACCTTTAGCGATCGTTCAGAAAACGCCGCCGAGTCTAAAACTGAACTAGCAGATGCGTGAAATCGGCGTGGCGATCCTCGCAAGATCACCTCGGTTGGAGGCCATGATTCGAAGGCATCGCCCGATGGTTGGATAGCTTCGTAACTGGTGCAATTCGGGGCCTAAAGCGGCAACGCGCAGGCTTACGCCCGCACCTCACAGGTGCGGCAATTCGATGGCATGAGCATCGCGTCAGTGCCGGGAATTACGGACCCGGCACTTATGTTTCCAAACATTAGTTAGAATTTGTTGACTTGGGCCGCCTGCCCACGCAGTCTGAATGGAAGAAGGCATACCGGACGCATTCTCGTGCTCCGGATTTGGCCGAGACGGGAGAGTGGCGATGGCGTGCAATGGGCGGCGCCAAGGCATTGAAGCGATCGCAGGCACGCCCGGAATGTATCTGGCACATCGCTTTCCAATAAAAATCAATATGCCAATGGGGAGATCATATGAATATAAATAGATGGTGTTGTGGCACTGCTCTTTTTGTCCTTTGTACGGCGAGCTATCCTGCTTTTGCCCAGTCGCATACAACGCAGGTCGTCTCCGAAGACAGCGCGGCAGATATCATCGTCACGGCTCGGCGCGTCGAAGAACGACTGCAGGACGTGCCGATCTCGATCACCGCGTTCAGCCAGCAGCAGCTCGCCAATCGCAACATCGTCTCTGCTGGCGACATTGCCATCTATACTCCGTCGCTATCGACCAACAGTAGGTTCGGCGCGGAAAAGACATCCTTCGCGATACGCGGCTTCAACCAGGATGCCGGCGCCGCGCCTTCGGTAGGGGTGTACTTCGCCGATGCACCGGCACCCCGCGTTGTCTCCAGCACCGCAGCGGGCAATGGCGCGGGACCGGGGTCATTCTTCGACTTGCAGAACCTGCAGGTTCTCAAGGGGCCGCAGGGCACACTGTTCGGCCGCAATACCAGCGGAGGGGCCGTCATCATCGTACCGCAGCGGCCGACCGATGCGCTTGAGGGCTATGTCGAAGGCTCGCTCGGCAATCACGAGTTGCGCCGTATCCAGGCCGTGGTCAATGTCCCGGTCGCCGACACCCTCCGCGTTCGAGTAGGGCTTGACCGGCAGACCCGCCAAGGTTTCATGAAGAGCGTCTCGGGCATCGGTCCAAGCCATTTCAACGACATCGACTATTGGGCTGGACGTGTCAGCGTCGTCGCCGACATCACGCCCAATCTCGAAAACTACACCGTCGGCACGTACAGCAAGTCCGATACCAATGGTTCGCTGCCGCGCGTGTTTGCTTGCAACCGCAGCCAGGCGGCAACTTCGGCGCTTGTCGCGCTGCAATGCGGGCAAGTCGACAGAGGCTCCGATCGCGGTTTCCATACTGGCGAGGCCGGTCTTTTGTCGCCCTTTCAGAAAGTCGAGCAATGGCAAGTGGTCAACACCACCACCTGGGTTCCGGCTGACACCCTGACGATCAAGAACATCTTCGCCTATTCGCAGTTCCGCGAATCCACGCGAGGGACCGTTTACGGCGAAAACCTTGAGATCGTCAGCGGCCCCAATGCCGGTACCAATGCGGTGCGGGTATTCTCGAACCCGTTTCCCGGCCTCAACACCGCTTCGGGCGCTACGCTTACGGAGGAACTGCAGTTCCAGGGCTCCGCGCTTGGCGATCGGCTGACCTGGCAGGCAGGCGCATACATGGAGCGCAACACCCCGCTGGGCTTTGCCGGGATCGTTTCGACGAACACGGCATCGTGCACCGGAACTGACGCGTTCCTGGGGTGCGGCCCGTTCACTCCCGCCGCAGGTGCGCCAGCGGCAACGACAACGCTGACAGCACGTGTCAACAAGTACTACCTGCAGGACTATGCGCTCTATTCGCAGGCCACGTTCAAGCTCAACAGCAAGTTGAGCGTCACAGGCGGTATCCGTTACACGTGGGATCGTTATCAGCTCACCAGCCGCCAGATGAACTATGCGCCGGTGCCTCCGACCGCCAATCCGCCAGTCGGCTATTGCGTCGATGGCTTTCGCTTCGGATCGCGCGGCAGTGCGACGAACCCGGGCACGCTGACTGTCGAACAGTGCCAGACCCACCTGACCGGGCACTCGCAGGCCCCGACATGGCTGATCGATCTTGATTACAAGCCTGTCGAGGACGTGCTGCTCTACGCCAAGTATGCCAGGGGCTACCGGCAGGGACAGCTCAAGGCGGAAGGCTACGGCCAAGAAGCGTTTGAACCCGAAAAGATCGACAACTATGAAATCGGCCTGAAGACCAGCTGGCGTGGCGCAGTGCGTGGAACGTTCAATATTGCGGGCTTCTACAACGATTTCAGCAACCAGCAGATCACTGCCGCCGGCTTCCTGCGCACGCCCGGGACGACGCCTGCGCAGTTGATCGTCAATGCCGGAAAGTCCACGATCAAGGGCATCGAGGTGGATGCGTCCATCACACCTTTTCATGGTTTTACCCTCGATGCGGCCTATGCCTATCTTGACACTGATGTGAAGTCGCTGACGGTCCCGCCGCCGGACATCGTCTTCTCGGCCATTACGCTGAGCGGCGCGCGGGTTGGCTATCCGCTGACATACTCACCCAAAAACAAACTTACGGTTACTGGCACGTATACGCTGCCGCTGCCTGAGGGCTACGGCAAGCTGTCGGTGGGCGTGACCTACTCGCATATCGATAGCCAGTACGCGAACTATCAGGACACTCCGGCGTTCCTTGCTGGGGCAATCCCGTATGATTACGGAAAGCTGCCCGCGCTCGACCTGGTCAATCTCAACGTGAACTGGGGTTCTGTTGCGGACATGCCGGTGGACCTGGCGCTGTTCGTGACCAACCTCACCAAGCGCAAGTATTACAATGCGACCTTTGGGGGTTATCCCAGCTTCGGCATCGAGGGCGGCGCGGTCGGCGAGCCGCGCATGATCGGCGTGCGACTGAAGTATCGCTTCGGGAACTGAGCAGAACCGGCATGACGCCGGGCTTACTGCCGGAACGGGGAAAGGGCTCCGCCATCGCGCAGCCCTTTTTCGTTGCTCTCTGGATTCTGGATCAGGTGGGCCTCGACGGTCCTCCCGCGCCGTTACCTCACTGTTGCCGGTGTTGTCGGAGGTATCGCCAGCCGATGACGATCAGGCAACCGAAGGCGAGCCCGGATGCCGCATACAGGGTGCCCGAAGGCCCATAGCTGCGCGCCAGTGGCTCCACCATGGCGACGGCGACCGGGGCGGACAGAAAATGCGCTGCCTTGACGATGCCAGCTGCGCGCCCCTGATGAACGGGGGTGACGCGTGAAGACAGGGCGGTCATCAGGTTGGGGACGAACCAGCCGATCCCCAGGCCATAGATCAGCAAACCGGCGATGACCATTGCGATGCTGCCTGCCAATGCCGCAATGAAAAGGCCGACGGCCGCCGTCGCAAAGCTGAATGCGAACGCGGCGTGGGCCGAGATATGGGTGCGGGCGCGTCCATAGAGCATTGCCATCATCGCGCCGGCCAGCGAATCGGCCGTGAGGACCAGGGCGATCGCCGAAGGTCGGATGAGGCCTTTCTCGCGCAGCAGGAACGGCACCTGCACGCTCGGCATGAGCGCCAGGGTGCCGATCGCGAATGCCAGCAGCAGATAGCGAAACGGGAACCAGCCCGGCAAAGTCCGGCGCTCTGCCTGCGCGGATGCGCTGCCCAATGCGTCCGGCGCGCTGGCTTGCAGTCGCAGCGCCGCAGGGATCAGCACCAAGCCCAATGCATAGAGGCCGAACGGCAGACGCCAGCTGATTTCGCCCAAGGCGCCGGCAATCGGGTGCGCGAATATCGCGGTGAACATCGCAACCGATATATGCAGGCCCATCCATCGGGCCCGCGCCACGCCTTCGAGCTGGGTGTTGATCAGCGTAATACAGGCCACCTGGATTGCTGCGGCGCTGACCCCGACGAAGAGCCGCGAAACCAGCAACGAATGCAGATCGCTAAGATAGAGGCCCGCCGTGCCTGCCAGGGCATAAAGGGCCGCCGCTGCGATCAGCACCGGCCTGATGCCGAACCGGTCGATCAGGAAGCCGACCGTCGAGGCGCCCACGACCATGGCCAGCGCGACAGCACCGACTAGCTGTTTGACCAGCATATGGTCGCCGGGCCCCCGGGCAAGTGCATGGTCGATCTGCGGCAGCACCGACGCAATCGCCATGAGCGCCAGCGAGGCGATCAGGCCTCCCGCCAGGATCACGACTTTCGTGGCGGTATCGAGCGCAGCCGACGTCTTCAGAAATCCATCGTCCCGGGCAGCCATGGCAATCCTCTCTCAGGCCACCTTGCACGGCGGTAGCTCATGGAGAGAAGTCTATCAGTAGCCCAGAAACTGAACAAGCGTTTGATTGTTTGTTGCTAGCGAGTGGGATCAGCCGCCTCGGGACCCGGGGTAACCGGGCGGCCAGGGGATGGGCGCGGTGATCCGCTCTGGTGTCCGCACGACGCGCAGCACGTAGTTCACGTAAAAGGCGCCAAGTTCCTCGCGTGACAGGATTCCGGCGGCATCGATCGTGGCCGGATCGTCATGCAGATACCAGTCGGCGCCGGTATTGAGCATGCGGATCATCGTTGAAAGGGTCAGGAACACATTGATGTCTTGGCTGAAATAGCCTTCCGCCATGCCCTGCTCAATCAGCGCGCGCCAGACGAGGTAGTGCTCCCTTCGCCCCTGCAGGACGTAAGCGAGATCCGGATTGGCCCGGAAGTAGGCCCGCTCTTGGTGGAGAATCGCGTGGACCTCCTGGTGTTCGGTCAATTCCTCCACGTCGAAGAAGATCAGCGCGACAAGCTTGGTTTCCGGGTCGGCGTCCCGGCGATGGATTTCCTGCGCGCCGTCGCTGAGCCGCTGCACGGCATCGCGCACGGTTTCGTGGAGCATCTCCTCTTTGTTGGCGAAGTGATAGTAAAGGCTCCCTGCGAGCAATTCGACGTCGTCGGCGATCTGGCGCACTGTCGTCGCTTCGAACCCGGATGCGGCGAACCGGCGTCGGGCGGCGTCGAGGATGCGCTGGCGGCGCTCGCTACCCTTGTCGGTCGGCGGATGGATGGATGCATCCTTCCGGGGCTTGCCGCTCATGAACCGCCTCCGCGATGCTGCGCCAGATGGCGTTGGACAGAGGGCGCGCAGGGCAGAAACATCATCATGGAACCGCTTCTATAGGACGGTCGGCGTCCGGGCCAACACTTGTCTGTGCTTGCGAGAGGAAAGGGCGGGGTCAAGAAATCCCTTGCATATAAAAACAAACGCTTGTTAGAACTTGGCGAAGAAGGCTATGATCGATGCGAGGAGGAGCGGGATGAAAGAGGTGTTTTCCGGGGTTAGGATCATCGAACTGGCCCAGTTCGTGTTCGTGCCCGCCGCTGGTGCGTTGCTTGCCGATCACGGGGCTGAAGTGATCCACGTCGAAACCGTCGGAAGCGGCGATCCCTATAGATCGCTCAAGATTGGCGACGGCCGCGAAACAGGGTCGGCCAATCTTTCGCTGGAACAGAACAACCGGGGCAAGAAGTCCATCGCGATCGACCTCAAGACTGCGGCGGGGCGCGAGGTTCTGCTGCGTCTGATCGATACTGCGGATGTCTTCCTGACCAGTCTTCGTCCCAAGGCGATCAAGGCGTTGCGACTGACGCCCGAGGACCTGCAGGGCCGCAATCCAAAGCTGATCTACGTGCGCGGCAACGGTTTCGGGTTCAAAGGCGCCGAAGTCGACAAGGCGGGTTACGATGCCACCGCGTTCTGGGCGCGTGGCGGCTTCGCGCACGCGCTGCGGCCCAAGGGCATGATCGAACCGCTCAAGCCGCGCCCGGCGCTTGGCGATCATCTGGGCGGCGTGTCGGTCGCTTATGGGATCGCCGGGGCCCTGTTCAAGCGGGCGATGACAGGCGAGGCGGCAGTCGTCGACGTGTCGCTGCTCTCGACGGCGGTATGGGCGCTTTCGGCGGATGTGGTGGTGAGCCAGACCCAGTCGCCCGAACAGCACGCCCATGTCGGCAATCCGACGCGGGCGCCGCTGCGTTATCCTTACCGGACAGCCGACGATCGCTTCATCCAGTTGATGTTCCTGGATCCCGATCGCTACTGGCCAGCACTGTGCCACAATATTGGCCGCGCCGACCTGTTGCAGGATAGCCGCTTCGCCACCGATCCGGCACGCGCCGACAATGGTGCCGATCTGATCGAGGAGATTCAGGCGACGATCGGATCGCGCGACTGGCTTGAATGGAAGCCTGTGTTCGATGCCTGGGATGCGCCGTGGGAACTGGTACGCACCATCCACGAGGTTGCGGTGGACCCGCAGGTCGAAGCGAACGGACTGCTGTTCGACGTCGCGGTGCAGGATGGCTCCCGGGTCAGACTCGCGGCCGGTCCGGTCGGTTTTGATGGTCGCTATGCCCCGGCGACCCCCGTTCGCGCGCCTCTGCTGGGCGAACATACCGACGAACTCCTGCTCGACGCCGGTTTTTCGCGCGAGGAAATCGGCGACATGTCGCTGCGCTGCGTGGTGCGCTGATGTCCAGGCTGAGCTCCGGTGCGATGCCCAAGGCCGATGCGGGAATGTCCCGCAAGGCGGCGATCGTCGGTATCGGGGAAACCGATCATCGCGCGCTTTACCGGGCGGCGCGGGAAAAGGCGCACGGCTGCCCGCCCGTGTCCGCCGAGGGCCTCGCGCTTGCAGCGTTCGAAAAGGCGCTGGACGATGCGGGGCTGGAGCGCGGGGATATCGACGGGCTCTCGGTCTCACTGATCTACGGCGGTCCGACGACTGATGAACTTGCAGCCCAACTGGGCATCGACCCGGCGTATCGCGTCACCGCATCTGGGCTGATGGCTGGCCCACTGCCGATGGCCTGCGCGGCGATCGCCGAGGGCAGGGCCGATACGATCGCGATGGTCTACGCGGCAGCATCGCGCTCCATCGGGCGTCAATACGGCGGCAAGACCTATTCGGGCGGAGAGGCGGGCGCGGCTACGCCGACGTCGTATTACTATTACCATCCCTGGGGCTGGAGCAGCCAGGCGGCGCACTGGGCGCTGATCGCGCAGCGCTACCTCGAAGTGTACGGCTACGACGAGGCGGACCTGGGCGCGGTTGCGGTTCAGCTTCGGGCGAACGCGGCCGCCAATCCGCAGGCGATCATGACGACACCGATGACACGCGAGAATTACCTCGCCTCACGCCCCATCGTGCGGCCCTTGCGGCTATTCGACATGTGCCTGGTCAACGACGGCGCGGTTTGCCTGATCGTACGGCGAGGCGACAAGGCGCGGGATTGTACAAAACCCGCCATCGATGTCGCCGGCTGGGGGGAATCCAGGGCCCGGGGCAGCAAGTTGGCGACGCTGGTGTGCGATCGGCTTGCCCCGCAACTGCGCGATGCAGGAGCGCAGGCGCTGGCGATGGCCGGGCTGGACCTTGCCGCGATCGGGCATTTCGAGGGATATGATCCGGCCTCGATCCATCTCGTCAACCAGATCGAGGGCTATGGCTTTCTGGAAGCCGGCGAGGGGCTTCGCGCCTTTCGAGAGGGTAAGATGGCGGTGGGTGGGAGCCTGCCGGTCAACGTTGCGGGCGGGATGATGTCGGGCGCCTACATGCACGGCTGGAACCTGGTGACCGAGGCGGTGCGCCAATTGCGCCACGAGGCGGTCGGTCGGCAGATCGCCGGGCTGGAGGCCTCGATGGTCTCGGTCGCGCAGACCGACGTGGCCCACCCGCTGATCCTGACGCGGGCGGCCTGAGATGGTGGTGCACAAGAGACCCGACCGCACCCTGGGGCACGGTAACGACACTTTCTGGGCATGGTGCGACCGGCAGGAACTGCGCCTGCCGCGCTGTACCGGCTGCCATACGCTAGCCTGGCCGATCGAGGCCGCCTGCACGACCTGCGGCGGCGAGGGCTTCGCATGGGAACGGCTGTCGGGCCGGGGTGCCATCGCCAGCTGGTGCACGTTCGAGCGTGATTACTACCAGGGGCAGTTCCCGATGCCGTGGGACTGTATCCTCGTCGAGCTTGAGGAAGGGCCGCTTTTCATCGCCAATCCCGCCGGGATGACCGGGCAGGGCATGCGGCTGGGCCTGCCGGTGCGGCTAGCCTTCCTCGGTTGCGAGGACGAGGCCGGACCGTTCAACCTGCCTGTCTTCGAGACCGACGAGCGCGCCGACAGGCCTGCTCGAAGCCATCCAACCGAGGAGTTGATACCATGACCGTTCTGGAAAAGGTCGATGCTAATCGCGCGATCGAGGCGGCACCGCGTGTTGCCGATTATGTCGTCGATGCCGACGTCCACGTCACGCCGCCGCCGCAGATGTGGAAGGAGTATCTTTCGCCCCAATTCCGCGATCAGGCACCCACTGTCGAAACAGTTGGCGATGTCGACTACATAGTCTTCGAGGGCCAGCGCAAGCAGGTCCACCTGATGCAGAGTCAGGCCGGGCGCAAGACCAGCGAGTATAAGAACGTCGGCAAATTCTCCGACATGCGGCTGGGGGGCTGGCAGGCCGAAAAGCGCATCGAGGACATGGACCGCGATGGCATGGACAAGGCCGTGCTGTTCGGCGGCGGGCCACTACAAACGGGCAACCTCGACTTGTTCTTCGACAGTTTCGACGCCTTCAATCGTTGGCAGTCGGACTTTTGCGCTCACGCCCCCAAGCGCCTGTTTTCGGCCGCCTTCCTGCCCACGGTGGACGTGCCGACGACGGTCAGGATGATGCACGAGGCCAAGGTGCGCGGGGACGTCGCGGTCAACATTCCCGCCTTCCCGCAGTCTATCAAGAACTTCACAAAGATGAGTTCGATCTGGCAGGCAATGACCGGCGATGTCGGCGGCGAGCGGCAGTATCGCGATGCCGAGTTCGACCCTATCTGGGCCACCGCGCAGGAGCTGGACCTGGCGATCACCTTTCATCTGGGCGCGCGCATCTCGCGCTACAAGGACAAGACCAATTTCCTGCCGGACGTCCCGATGGGCAAGACGGCGATGCTCGAAGTCGTCTCGATCATGCTCTACGGCGGTGTGTTCGATCGCTTTCCCCAGTTACGGATCGGCCTGATCGAAAGCGGCGTGGGTTGGATTCCGTGGGCTTGCGAATACATGGACCGCACGTGGGAGATGCAGCGCCACTGGACCGAATGCGACATCAAGCATCCGCCCAGCCACTACTTCGACCAGAACGTCTACGCCTCGTTCATTTCCGATCGGATCGGCATCGAACTGCGTAACCGGCCCGGTTGCCGCAACATCATGTGGTCGTCGGACTATCCCCATTCGGAAACAACCTTCCCGCACAGCCACGCGGTGATCGCTGACAACTTTCGCGACGTGCCGCAGGCCGATCGCGACTGGATCATCGCGGGCTGCGCGGAAAAATTCTTTGGGCTTGGATGAGGCGAAGGCACGATGAAAATAGATGAACTACCCGATTCAGCCCCGCTGCTGACGGACCCGGAAGCGCTGCGGCAACGCTGGCGCGAAGACGGTGTCCTGTTCTTCAGGGACGTGATCGACCGCAATGCGATTGCCAGGGTTCGCGACGAGTATCTCGCACGGCTCAAGGATCTGGGCGTGGTGGATGCCTCATCGAGCGGCCCCGACTGGAACGGCAAGGATCGGGTGGACGGCGCCTTGGCACGGCCAATCGCGGACGATGTGTGGCGAAGCCTGGTGGCAGAACCCTCGTTCGATGCGGTGGTCAGCACTTTCCTGGGAGAAGCACCGACCTGGGTGCCTATCGTGGTCCATCGCACGGCGCCGCCGCTGTCACCCGGGACCAGTGCCGAGACGTTCGGAGCGCGCCACCAGGACGGCATCTACAATTATGGGATCGACTTCGTCACCTGCTGGGTGCCGCTGATGGATATCGGCGACGAAGTCGGCGGGCTGGCGGTGGTGCCCGGATCGCACAAGGCCAGCCTCTATCCGCCCGACGTGTTCAAGGACCCGAACACGCGCGTCGGCATTCCCCCCGACACGATTCCGGATGCCGCCTGGCGCCGGCCGGACTACAAGGCCGGGGATGTGCTCATGTTTCACAGCATGACGGCGCATGCGGGGTTGCCCAACAGGTCCAACAAGTTGCGGCTTTCGATGGACATCCGCTTTCTTCCCGCATCGGCGGCCCCGTTCGTCGGCCGGGTGGTCAGCGCGGACGAGACGCGAGTGCTCCTGCGCACCGAACGCGGCGAGGAGATGACGTTCGTGATCGACGAGCGGACGATCGTGCGCGGGCCGAAAGGGCATCCCGTCACCGGGCGCGACCGCGAGGGCATACTGTTCTGCAATGCCGAGATCATCGTCATGCCGGACGAGCGTGGCCACGCGGTGCTCATACGATCGTCGTCGCGCAAGTACGTCGATCTGCCAGCGGCTTGGTATGAAACCCTGCCAGCCGACTGGGTGCGATAGGTCTGAGGCGGATGCAGGCTACTCCATGATGGCGTATAAAGCATTGTAATAAAAAGAGGATGTCAGAGCGATGAGCCAGGAAAAAAGACAAATGAAGCTTGGCGCCTTTTGTGGTGGCAGCTACCATCAGGCCGGCTGGCGCCACCCCCAGGCAGACATCGGGTTCAGCCCCAGCATCGCCAGTTGGGTGGAACTGGCGCGCAAGCTCGAAGCGGCCAAGTTCGATATGCTCTTCGTCGCCGATACCGCCTCGCCGAGCAATGCGGAAAATCCCGAGGTTTTCCGTCGCCTCAGCGGAGGCGACAATCTCGAACCCATGACCTTGTTGTCAGCGATCTCGCAGCATACCCGGAACCTCGGGCTCGCGGGAACGATTGCGACCTCGTACCGCCCGCCATATGATGTTGCTCGCGAAGTGCTCTCGCTGGACGTGATCAGCGGCGGCCGGGTCGGCTGGAATATCGTCACAGGCCTTTCGCCGGATGACGCCGCACAATATGCGGACCAGACGTTTGTCCCCCAAGTCGAGCGCTACGCCCGCGGCGAGGAATTCGTCGATGTGGTGCTGAAGCTGTGGGAGGCGCTCGAAGTCGGAGCCTACCTGCGCGATCAGGCAAGCGGTATCTACAAGGATACCGACAAGATCCGAACCATCAATCATGTTGGCAAGTATTATCGCGTGCGCGGGCCGCTCAAAGGCGTGGCGTCGCCCCAGGAGCGCCCATTGCTCATCCAGGCGGGCCAATCGCCCGAAGGGCGCGCCATGGCGTCTCGCGTCGCCGAAGCGATCTTCACCGCGCAATCGACGTTCGAACAAGCCAAGTCGTTTCGTGACGACATTCGCAGCCGTGCGGCTGCCTGGGGCCGCGATCCTGATCACGTGAAGGTGTTGCCCGGAGCGCTGATCGTCGTGGGTGAAAGCAGGCAGGAGGCCCAGGACAAATGGGCACAGCTCGAAGGCCTGATCGATCTGCGCGCGGCAATGGCCTCGCTCCAGCTCGCGCTGAAGTCCTACGATTTGAGCGGTTGCGATCTCGATGCGCCGTTTCCGGACGTACCGCCGGAAACGTTGATCAGCCGCGGCGGCCATCACGTCGAAGCTGCGAAGAAGGAGGGACTTACCTTGCGCCAGGTCCTGATCCGCTCTTCAGCCTCCAATGCGCATTCGACGCTGATCGGTACGGCTAGCGACGTCGTCGATCAACTCGAGCACTGGTTCGAAGGTGGAGCCTGCGACGGCTTCAACTTCATGATCGCAGTCAACACGATTTCGCTAGATGACCTCGTCGAGAAGATTTTGCCAGAACTGCGCCGGCGGGGTCTTTTCCGCACTGAATATGAAGGCAGTACCTTGCGTGAAAATTTAGGCGTTCCCGCAGCGCCTTTGCCTATCCTGAATTGACGGTTGCCGCGGGAGGATTGTGAGTAGGTGAGTTATGAAACGTCTGGAGAGGCAGGAACTCGAAATCCGAAAGCTTTTTCAGGCGACTGCAGGCGGTGGGCGACCTTGGGGAAGGAGCGTTTCTACCGCCTGCAGAGCGCCGCTGATTCCACGGTATAGTTTAAGAGACTTCACTGATTAGGGCCTGGCGGGTCAAGCGGCTTCGAAGGTCGGCAGCACAAGCCGGAAGAGTTTATCGGCAAGCTGCGTGAAGTTGAGATTGTGCTGGCGCAGGGAGCGAGCACGGCTGAAGCTTGCCTTCGGATCGCGGTCAGCGAGCAGACCTATTATCGCCGGCGGAAGGAATACGGCGGCCTGAAGACCGACCAGGCGCGGCGGATGAAGGATGTGGAGAAAGAGATCCAGCGTCTTCGCCGAGCGATCTCGGACATGGCGCTGGACAAGTTGATCCTGCAGGAGGCTGCCAAGGGAAACTTCTGAGCCCTGCGCGACGGTGGCGCTGCATCGATCATTTACTACGAGAGTTTCCGGTAGCCGAGATGAGTGGATTACTGCGGGGTACTCGCCGCCATCTACGGTCTTCTGCCTGCGGTCGAAACGCGAGGCGCCAGCCCTTTTTTGCCGTTGGGCATGTCCAATAGTGTTGCGACGACCGGCTGAGTCCGCACAGCGATGCCTGACGCCGCCTTTCCAGCCCCCATTAATCGACGACGGAGGCCATCCCCAGCCAGGCGCCAATGGAGCGCAACCTTTGGAAGTTGGCTCGCGCTTTTACGACTATCGGAAAGGCGGTCGAGCCGGTTATGGTCTACGGCCTCCATTCTCCACGATGTTCGATAAACGCTTGCAAAATCCCAACTTTAAATGATAGCGCTATCTTGCTGTAATAAGTATCTTGCGGGAGATCGTATGCCAAGGAAATTCAGCTTATTGCCTTTGCTCGCGCTAGCATCGTGCATCGCCATCGTAGGCTGTTCGAAAGAAGCGCCTTCCAACGACGCTGTGAAGCATGTCGAGGCGGACAAGTCGAAGTACCTCTCGCAGCCGCTCGTCAGCGAGATCTACACGGCGGACCCGTCCGCGCATGTGTGGAACGGCAAGATCTACGTCTACCCCAGCCATGATGTCGACGGGCCGACGCCCGAGGACGACCTCGGCAGCCACTTCGAGATGCGCGACTATCGCATCCTGTCGATGGACAAGATCGGCGGGCCAGTGACGCTCGGCCCGGTGGCGCTCGACGTAAAGGACGTGCCCTGGGCCGAGAAGCAGATGTGGGCGCCGGATGCGGCATTCCGTAACGGCACGTATTACTTGTACTTCCCGGCCAAGGACAAGGCGGGCGCCTTCCGCATCGGCGTCGCCACCTCCAAGAGCCCGACCGGGCCGTTCAAGGCGCAGCCGGAGCCGATCAAGGGCAGCTACTCCATCGACCCGGCGGTGTTCACCGACGAAGACGGCGAGAGCTACATGTATTTCGGCGGTATCTGGGGCGGCCAGCTTCAGCGCAATGTCGACGGCAAGTACGATCCCAACGGCTCGAAGACCGACCTTCAGGCCGATGACAAGCCCGCGCTGCTGCCGCGTGTCGCGCGCATGAGCAAGGACATGCTGGAATTCGCGGAAAGCCCCCGCGAACTGCACATCGTTGACGAGAAGGGCAAGCTGCTGCTGGGCGGCGACCACGACAGGCGCTTCTTCGAAGCGGCTTGGATGCATAAGTACAAGGGCAAGTACTACTTCAGCTACTCAACCGGCGATACGCATTTCCTGGCCTACGGGATCGGCGATTCGCCTTATGGGCCGTTCACCTACAAAGGCCGCATCCTCGAGCCGGTGGAGGGGTGGACGACGCACCACTCGATCGTGCAGTGGGACGGGCGCTGGTGGCTGTTCTATGCCGACACGCAGCTATCGGGGCAGACCCGCCTGCGTAACGTGAAGGTGACCGAGCTGTATTACAACGCCGACGGGACGATCAGGACGATCGACCCGATGATCCGGCGGTAAAACGAAAGGGGCGCCCGGTCGGCGCCCCTTCTTCATTTCAGCAGCTGCAAGGAGACGGCCTCGCCCATGGCCTTGTAGCCGGCAGGGTTGGGATGGATTGCATCGCCGCCATCGTAGGCCGGGTTCAGGTGATCGGGACGCGCAGGATCGCGCATCGCCGCGTCGAAGTCGATCACCGCGTCGAAGTGGCCGGGCGTGCGAATCCAGGCGTTGATCGCCTGCCGATCGGCCTCGCTGGCGGCGGCGGGATGGTAGTACTCCATGCCCATGAACGGCAGCAAGGTGCCGCCGTAGACCTTGATCCCTCGCGCATGCGCACGCTCCACGATCTGCCGGTAGGCGGCGGTGACCCCGGCCACGAGCGCGGCGTGGACCTCGGGGGTGGCAGGCGCGTCGCGGGTCAGCATGCCGATGTCGTTGATGCCCTCCAGCACGATCAGGTCGGTGACGCCGTGCACCGAGAGCACGTCGCGATCGAAGCGCGCCACCGCGTTCGGGCCGGTGCCGTCGAGCAGCACGCGGTTGCCGCCAATGCCCTGGTTCACCACCGCGCTCTTTCCTGAAAGGCGGCGGGCCAAAACGTCGGTCCAGCGATCGTTGCCGTTGGTGGTGGAGCCGCGCCCGTCAGTGATCGAATCCCCGAGAGCGACGATGGCGCTGGCGCCGCAGCGGCGCATCTCGACGCCGGAGAGCATATACCAGTGATCGGTCGTCGCCGCGCCCGCGAAGGCGGTATCGCTCGTCCGGTCGCCGCTCAGCCAGTACGAGGTGGCGCGTGACCCCGGGTGGCCGGTCTGCTGCACCGGCAGCGCCGCGAAGTGCAGCGACACGGCGAGATCGTCGAATGCGGCGACGGGCATGCGGACGGGATCGGAGAGCCAGTCGGCGCCTGCGGGGACGACCACCCGCTCCTTGCCCGCGAAGCGCAGCGGCACAGAGGAACCGGCGGTGAGTGCGGGGTGCTGCGGGGAAGCCGCGCGCGCCAGCCTGGCGCTTTCGATGACCAGCGGCGCCTCGCCGAAGGCGTTGGAGAGACGGATGCGCAACTCGCTTCCGGCGATCGATGGGCGCACGATCTGGCGCAGGGTAACGTCGCGGCGGGCGGCTTCGGGCAGGCGGTCGTCACCGTTCACCGGCATCTGCGAAGAACCCCATGCGGCGGTCCATGGGCATTGCGTGGCTGCAGGTGCAGCCATGACGGGAAGCGGCGCGGCGAGTGCGAGCGCGGCGGTTAGAGTGGCGGCGAAAGCGGCTGGGTGCAGCATGTCTGCCATGAAAACGAAGTCTCCCGAAAAAGAAAGAGCCGGCACAAAGGCCGGCTCAGTGGGTAGGGTAGGGAGGAAATCAGAAGTTGGCCCTGATACCGGCCAGTACCTGACGGCCCGGCTTGTAGACCGAATAAGCCGCGTTCGAGTATTCGAAGGTGGTGCGGATCACTTCGTTAGTGATGTTCAGCACATCGAGCGTCAGGCGCACGCCGTCGTTGAGGAACGGCAGCTGGTAACCCGCCGACATGTCCAGCTGGCCGCGCGCGTCGTTGCGCAGCGAAGCGTTGGCGATGCCGTTCTGCGGCTTGTTCACGGCGATAGACTTGTCGTTCCAGACGTAGTTCACGCTGATCGACAGGCCGTTGTTCTCGTAGAAGCCCTGGAGGTTGTACGAGTACTTCGACACGCCGGTGGCGACGAGGCCTGAGGACGAGGACTGCTTCAGGTACGTGCCGTTGGCCGAGAAGCCGAGGCCCTTGATCAGGAAGTCGAGCGGCTGGACCCAGGTGGCTTCCAGACCCTTGATCTTCAGGTCGCTCAGGTTGACCGGGCGGTTGACCGTGATCGGCAGGTTGTTGACGGCGATGCCGGTGGCGGCCGAACGATCATTCAGAGCGTTCTGCTGCGTCGAGAGCAGGCTGTCGAAGGGGATGTTGAGCGAACCGAAGGTGACTTCGTCCGAGGTGGTGACGGTGAAGCCCTGGATGTTCTTCATGAATGCAGACAGGCCGATGTAGCCGATGCCGCCGGTGTAGAGTTCACCGCCGATATCGTAGTTGTCGGACGTGTAGGGCTTCAGGTCCGGGTTCCCCGCCGTCGCCGTCAGCGCCGACGGATCGGAGAAGGTGATGCCCGGCAGGATCTGGCCGGCATCCGGGCGGGTCATCGTCCGCGACGCGGATGCGCGCAGCTTGATGTTGTTCGCCAGGTCGTAGGTCAGGTTGATCGAGGGCAGGAAGTTCTCGTACTTCGACTTGGAGGTGATGTCGATGATCGAGGTGCCGACCTGGCTCGGCCCGGTGACGATCTGGTTGGTGTGCGCATAACGCATGCCAGCGTTGATGTGCAGGTCGCGGCCGGCGATCGAGGTCACGCCGTTCAGCTCGAAGTAGGCGCCCATGACCTCTTCGTCCATGTCGCCGGTCGCGCCGCCAGTCACGGCCCCGCGCGTTTCAGGTGCGCTGTCGCGATAGCTGGCGTAGTTGGTCGCGCTCTTGATCGCGTCGAAATTCGGCACGATGAAGCCAGCGACCGACGAGCTGTTCAGGTACTGCGAGATTTCGCCGGTTGTGATCGAACCGGTGTTGCCGGTGCAGCCGGTGCCGCAGACCGACAGCTGGTAAGCGGTGCTGTTGTCGTAGGCGCGGATCGAGCGGGTCGCACGGTCATAGGCCGCGCCGACCTTTACGTTGAACATGTCGTCACCGTACGTGACGTCGAGGTGCGCGCCCTTGGTCTCGGTCTTGCGGCGAACGAGCTGGATGTTCTGGCGATACCATTGCCAGGTGCCGCTGTCGGGGTCGTTCAGGTCGATGTTGCTGGTGATCGACGGATAGGAACCGCTCGTGTTGTCGTAATAGACGTCTACGCCTGACTGCGGAGTAGTCTGGAAGGCCCAGGTCGGCTGTTCGCGGAAGAAGCTGCTCTTCGAATAGTTCGCGCTGGCCTCGATCTTGAGATCGTCAGTCGGCTGCCAGGTCACGCTGGGGTTGATGTTCCAGAACTTGGTGGTCTGCTTGAACAGGCTGGCTTCGAGGAAGAACGACGAGTTGGCGAACGTGCCGCTGGTGACGACGTTGTTGTCATCCACTGTCAGGTCGATCGGGATCATGCCGCCGGTCGACTGCGCGCTGGTGCCGGGGCCCGAGTTGCGGACCTGCCAGTTCATGTTGACCTTGCTGTAGTTGCGCTGCGACTTGGCCCAGAGGCCGTCGAGCGCGAAATGCAGCTCGTCGCTGGGGCGCCATTCGAGCGACGCGAGGGCCGACACGCGCGAACGGGTGCCTTCGGTCAGGCTCTGGCGGCCGAGGCGCGGGATCAGCGCGGTGCTGAGCTGGTCGGCGGTCAGGCCGGAGGTGGCCACCACATCGACGGGAGCGCCGGGGGTGAGGCCGTGGCCCGCATTGGCGGGAACGACCGAAGCCCACGAGAAGTTGTTGCCGCCTTCGTCAGTGCAGTCGGTGCCGCAAGGCAGGTTGCCATCGGTCCAGCCGACCGACTCGAAGCCCTTCACGCGGGTCTTGGTCTTCACGCCGGCAACGCCGACGAGGATGCCGAAAGTGTCGGTGGTGTGGCTCGCCACGATCGCGCCGCGCGGGCTGAACTTGTCGTTGGTGTCGGTGTACTGGCCCTGCGCCACCACCGTGACGTGGGTGCCTTCCTTGTCGAAGGGCCGCGCATTGCGCAGGTTCACGGTGCCGGCAATGCCGCCTTCGAGCGTCGAGGGCGACGGGCTCTTGGCGAGGTCGAGACGGGTGAACAGTTCCGAAGGGAAGAAGTCGAGGTCGACTTCGCGGTTGGCGCTGCCGCCGTTGGTGCCGCCATCGGACGCCACCTGCAGCTGCGAGCCGTTCAGCAGCACGCGCGTGAAGCTGGGGCCGAGGCCGCGGATGGCGACTTGGGTGCCTTCGCCGTTGATGTCGCGGTTGAGGCGCACGCCGGGCATGCGGTTGAGCGTTTCGGCGAGGTTGGTGGCGGGCAGCTTGCCGATGTCCTCGGCGAAGATGCTGTCGCCGAAGGTCACCGCGTCGCGCTTGGCGTTGGTCGCGCTCTGCAGCGAGCCGCGGATGCCGGTGACGATGATGTCAGGGGCAGTGGCGCCGGAATCGTCCACGGATTCACTGGTGGTCTGTGCCTGCGTTGCCGCGGCGTCCTGCGCCTGCGCGGCAGTGCCGACGAACGGGGTGAGCGCGGCAGCGCCCAGAAGAACGGCACGGACGGTCACGAAATTGGGTCGCATGATATCTGAACTCCCTCCCAAGCGCCTGCTGCCCTCTGCTTAGTGGCTCGCAGGAAGCGCTGTCGTTGCTAGCGCTATCATTTTTACATATTCCTGTGGCCGACTGCCGTCAAGAACAATGATAGCGGTATCTTTACTTGTAGGTGTAGAGCTTCACCCGCTGGATTTGCCATTGGCCCGGGAACAGCCGGATATGGCGGCCCTGGTGAGTCTGGTCACCGTTGAGCAGGCGGCCGGGCACCCATTTTCCGGCGGCGTCATAGTGGCCTTCCCAGGCCGAATCGATCCCTGCAAGGGCTCCGCCGTCGGCGCGCGGCTTGAAGGTCACGGTGATGCCTTGGCCGGCGATCAGGTATTCCTCGGGGCTGGTCTGGATGATGATGCCGCCCGCCGCGGCGACGGCGGCATTGGCGGCCTTGCGCTCCTCCGCCCCGGGATTGGCGCCCGGCTTGGGGGCATCGACATAGCTGATGGTGAAGCGATAGGGCCCGACGTCGCGCGTTTCCGGCTCGGCGACAAGGGTTTCGTCGTAGAGCTGGCGCGGCTTGAAGCCGACCATACGATCGGTGCCCTGCGCGTCGAGGATATAGGGCTTGAGCTGCTGCAGCACGCCGTAGGCATCCTTGAGCGCGCCGGGGTTCTCGTCGATTGAATCGATCGAGAACGGGCCGAAGCCGATCGCGTCGAGCTGGCCGATGGCATAGAACGCGTTCGCCGGGGCGATGGGATTGTCGGAGTTATGCGCCTCCGGAATGAACAGCACGTTGTCCGGCCGTTTGTACCCGTTCACGATCTCCACGAAGTTCGGGAAGTAGATGTCGGGCGCCAGGAAATCGAGGTGCGGGGCGCCTGCCTTCCAGACGTCGAGCAGGTGCGGCAGCGGGCCGCCGCTGGGGTACTCGCCGGGAATCCGGCCCGGCCGGTTGAGCGCCACGTTGACGTACATCGGCAGCGGGTAGGCGGCCTTGCCTGCCGCCGCCAGCTGGTCTGCGAAGCGGGCGTAGTGCCAGGCGGCGAAGATCTCGGCAGAGGTGTCGCCCGCGCCGAACAGGTCTTCCCACGTGCCGCTGGTGCGCGCGCCGCGCTCCACCCACACGCGCTTCATGGCGGGGACCAGCGTGTCCTTGTGCGCGACGAGGTAGTTGACGAGGTCGGTTGGCACCGGCTCGCGGAAGGCGGCGCTGGCCGCCGCGCTGTAGTCGCGTGCGACGGGAAGCATGCCGATCTCGTTCTCGACCTGCACCATCAGTACGGTGTTCTGGGCGGCGTCCACCGCCTTGATGTGCGCCAGAAGCGCGGCATAGGCGCGCTGGTCGGCCTGCAGGGTGTCGCCGCCGAAGGTGGAGAGGATTTCGACGCTCTGGCCATTGGGCATCGCCGCGCGCGGGAAGCGCTGCTGGTCGCGCTTGATCCATGCGGGGACGTAAGTGGACATGGAATTCTTCCACGCGCCGAACCACAGCACCACCAGCTTGAGGTTGTTGGCGCGCGCGGCCTTGATCTGCGAATCGACCGAGGACCAGTCGAACTGCCCCTCGACCGGCTCGATCAGTTCCCACGACACCGGGGTAATCACGGTGTCGAGGTTCATGTCCTTCAGGCGCTTCCAGTGCGGCGCCATGTAGTCCGCGCTGGACGAGGCCGAGTTGCTAAGTTCGCCCGCGATCATCAGCACGGGCTTGCCGCCGACGATCAGCTGCTTCGTGTCGCCCTTGGTCTCCAGCCGGGGTACGTCAGCTTGCGCCGGTGCCGCGAAAGCGAGGGCGGTGGCCAGTATCGAGGTGGCAGCTAGTGCCGTGCGTAAGGTCATCCTGATGCTCCCGAATTTATCTTATGCGTGCGTGGACTGGTAGCGCGGCAGGATCAGGTGGATCACTACGAGCGCCACCAGATAGGCGCAGGAGGCGACGAGGAAGATCGGTTCGTAGCTGCCGATCGTCTCGAGGATCACGCCTGCGAACTTGGCCATAAGCATGCCGCCCACCGCGCCCGCCAGTCCGCCAAGACCGACGACCGAGCCGGTCATCCAGCGCGGCATCGTATCGCCGGGCAGGGCGTAGAGGTTGGCGGAGAAGCCCTGATGTCCGGCGCAGGCGAGGCCGATCAGCGCCACCGCCGTCCACAGGCTGGTGGCCTGCGGGGCCAGCGCGATCGGCACGGCGCACAGCGCGGCCAGCAGCATCGCCGTCTTGCGCGCGCGGTTGAGGCTCCAGCCGCGACCCATCAGGCGCGAGGAGGTCCAGCCGCCGGCCACCGAGCCGACGTCGGCCAGCAGGTACACCGCGATCAGCGGCGGGCCGAAGTCCAGCATCTTGACGCCGAACTGCTTGTTGAAGAAGTCCGGCAACCAGAACAGGAACGTCCACCAGACCGGGTCGATCAGGAAGCGGCCCAGCATGTAGGCCCAGGTCTGGCGCAGGCGCAGCACGTCGCGCCAGCGCACCGGCTGTACCGGATCGATGGGGTCGGCCTCGATCCATGCCAGTTCCTCAGCCGTAAGCGTCTTCTTCTCGCGCGGGCGGCGGTAGAAGCCCAGCCACGCCGCCAGCCAGATCACCGTCAGCGCGCCGGTCAGGATGAAGGCCCAGCGCCAGCCCAGCGTTAGCGCGATCACCGGCACCACCAGTGGCGTCAGGATCGCGCCGACGTTCGATCCGGCGTTGAAGATGCCGATCGCCAGCGCACGCTCGCGCTTGGGGAACCACTCGTTGGTCGCGGCGATGGCGGCGGGGAAAGTCCCCGCCTCACCGATCGCGAGCGGGATGCGCGCCAGCAGCATGCCGCTAGTGCTGGTGAACAGCACGTGGGCGATGTGCCCGAAGGTCCAGAGCGCCACCGCCAGCGCATAGCCCGCACGCGCGCCGATCCGGTCGATCAGGCGCCCGAAGAACACATAGGCGATGCCGTACCCCGCCTGGAACCAGATCGCGAGGTCGGCATAGCCGCTCTCGCTCCAGCCGTAGCGCGCCTGCAGCTCGGGCTTGAGCGTGGGCAGGACCAGACGGTCGACATAACTGAGCACCACCGCCGCGAACAGCAGCGCGCATACGATCCAGCGCACGCGCCCGGCCGGTTTGGCCGGGGCTTGCGTTTCGACGGCGGTGACCGCCTGCATCGTGCTCACCAGTTGTACATCGTGCCGTCTTCGAGACGGTTCACCGGCAGGAAGGCGCGCTTGTATTCGTAGCCGGCGGCCAGTTCCTCGTCGATGTCGACGCCGAGGCCCGGCGCTTCGCCCGGATGCATCATGCCGTTCTCGAACGTGTAGGCATGCGGGAACACGGCGTCCGTCTCGGGCGTGTGGCGCATGTATTCCTGTATGCCGAAGTTGGGCACCGAGAGGTCGAAGTGCAGCGCGGCGGCCATGCAGACCGGCGAGAGATCGGTGGCGCCGTGGCAGCCGGTGCGGATCTGGTAGAGGTCCGCCAGCGCGGCGATGCGGCGCAGATGGGTGATGCCGCCTGCGTGGACGACGGTGGCGCGGATGTAGTCGATCAGCTGGTTCTGGATCAGATCCTTCGCATCCCAGATCGAATTGAAGATCTCGCCCACGGCCAGCGGCGCGGTGGTGTGCTGGCGGATCAGCTTGAACGCTTCCTGGTTTTCGGCAGGCGTCGCGTCTTCCAGCCAGAACGGGCGGTAGGGCTCCAGATCCTTGCCCAGACGGCCCGCCTCGATCGGGGTCAGGCGGTGGTGGATGTCATGCAGCAGGTGCACGTCCCAGCCCAGCGCCTCGCGCGCGGCCCTGAACAGTTCGGGCACGACGCGCAGGTACTTCGAGGTGTTCCAGACGTTCTCGGTTGGCAGGTCGGCGTCGGCAGGCTCGTAGAAATACTTGTCCTTCGAGACGCCGTAGGTCGAGGCCATGCCGGGAACGCCGCACTGCAGGCGGATCGCCTTGTAGCCCTGCGCCTGATAGTCGAGCGCGACATTGATCGTATCCTCGATCGAGGTGCCGTTGGCGTGGCCATAGACCATCACGCCCTCGCGGCTGGCGCCGCCGAGCAGCTGGTAGACCGGGAGCCCTGCGATCTTGCCCTTGATGTCCCACAGCGCCATGTCGACGGCGGCGATCGCGGTCATCGTCACCGGGCCGCGGCGCCAGTAGGCACCCTTATAGAGATACTGCCAGACGTCCTCGATGCGGTGCGCGTCGCGGCCGATCAGGCAGGGGACGACGTGGTCGGTCAGGTAGCTGGCGACCGACAGTTCGCGGCCGTTGAGAGTGGCGTCACCGACGCCGGTGGTGCCGTCGTCGCAGGTGATCTTGAGGGTGACGAAGTTGCGGCCGGGGCAGGTCACGATGACCTTGGCGTCTACGATCTTGGGCATGATGGTCCTCAGGCGATTTCGAGGGTTGCGGTCTTCAGGGCGGCGCTGCTGTTGCCGACCATGATGTCGAAAAGCCCGGGCTCGACGACTTCGCGCATGTCCTCGTTCCAGAGGCTGAAGTCGTCGGGGCCGAGGGTGAATTCCACCTTGCGGGTCTCACCGGGCTTGAGCGTGACGCGGCGGAAGCCGCGCAGTTCCATGACCGGGCGGGTAACGCTCGCCTCGCGGTCGTGGACGTAGAGTTGCACCACTTCGTCGCCTTCGCGCGCGCCGGTGTTGGCCACTTCGACCGCGACGGTGACGGTGCCCGCCGCCGCGATTCGCGGGGCCGAGAGGGCAGGGGCGCCGAACGCGAAACTGGTGTAGCTGAGGCCGAAGCCGAACGGGTAGAGCGGCGCGGTGTCGGAGAACAGATAGCCGCGCTTGGCCGATGGCTTGTGGTTGTAGAAGAACGGCACCTGGCCCACGTCCTTGACTACGGTGACGGGCAGCTTGGCACCGGGGTTGACGTCGCCGAACAGCGCTTCGGCCATGGCGGTGCCGCCTTCCTGGCCCAGATACCAGCATTCGAGGATCGCATCGGCCTGCTCTGCCACGGTCGGCCACGAGGGCGGGCGGCCGTTGAGCGCGACGACGATCACCGGCTTGCCGGTGGCCTTGAGTGCTGTGAACAGCGCGTTCTGTTCGCCCAGGAGGTCGAGGTCGGTGCGGTCGCCGAGGTGATTCTTGGCATAGCCTTCGCGGCTGGTCTGCTCGGTGTCGCCGATGGCGAGGATCACCACGTCGCTGGCCTTGGCTGTTTCGACCGCCTCGGCGATCAGCGCGCGGTTCTTCGCGGGATCGGCCAGCAGCACTTCGTTGGCGGAGCGGTCCTCGCTTTGCGTTATGAACACGCCCTGGGCGAAGACGACTTCGGCCTTGCCCTTGAGGCGGGCCGTGATGCCCTCGACGAGGTTCACACTGGAGCGCGGCTCGGACGAATAGCCGCCGAGGCGCGTGACGTTGGCGTTGGGGCCGATCACCGCGACGCGCTTGTGTGCGCCGGGGGTGAGCGGAAGTACGCCGCCATTCTTGAGCAGGCAGATCGACTTGCGTGCTGCCTCAAGAGCCAGCGCGCGCGCCTCGGCATTGGCGGTGAGTTTTGCCGAAGCCTTGGGGTCGATCGGTCCCGCCTCGAACATTCCGGCGCGGAACTTGAGCGTCAGCATGCGGCGGCATGCGGCATCGACGACCGAGATCGGCACCAGCCCCTTGCGGACCTGATCGGCGAGCGTGCGATAGGCCTCGCCATCGGGCAGGTCGGTATCGACGCCCGCATGCAGCGCGAGCCGCGCGGCGCCCTCAAGGTCGGCGGCGAGGTGGTGGAACGTCGCGAGTTCGGGGATCGCGGCATAGTCGCTGACGATGGCGCCGTCGAAGCCCCATTCGCCGCGCAGCACGTCGTTCAGCAGCCAGCGGTTGGCGTGGCTGGGGATGCCGTCGATCTCGTTGTAGGATGGCATGACGGCGGCGATGCCGGTGCGGCGCACCACTTCGCGGAACGGCGGGAAGAAGCTGTCGTACAGTTCGCGCTTGCCGAGCGGGGCCGGGGCGACGTTGTTGCCAGCTTCAGGCTGGCCGTGGCCGGTCATGTGCTTGAGCGTGGCGAAGACCTTGCCCTCGGGCAGTTCCTTGCCGGGGCCCTGCAGCCCGCGCACGGCGGCGACGCCCATTTCGCCGCACAAGTACGGGTCTTCGCCGAAGGTTTCCTCGATGCGGCCCCAGCGCGGGTCGCGGGCGATGTCAACCACCGGGGAGAGCGCCAGCGTCGAGCCGTGGGCGCGAACCTCGCGGCCGATCACCGACTGCACGCGCTCGACCAGTTCGGGGTCGAAGCTGCCCGCCATGGCGATCGCCTGCGGGAAGCTGGTCGCCTCGGGCGCCATGTAGCCGTGGAGCGATTCCTCATGGAACATTACCGGGATGCCAAGGCCGGTCGCGCGCGCCCATTTCTGGGTGGCATTGACGAAGGCGATCGTCTCGGCGGGCCTCCGCCAGCGGCCGGTGACGTCGGTGCCGGTGTTGTTCGCGGTCGCCGCGCCGCCCCGGTCGGAGGGACGGGCGATCTGGCCGATACCGTGGGGATAGGCGATGGTGGCGCGGGCCGGATCGAAGGCGCGGTCCTCGTCCATCACGTCGCGCTTGCGGGTGGACAGGGTGATGATCTGGGCGACCTTCTCGTCCAGCGTCATGCGGCTCATCAGGTCGGCGACGCGCAAGTCCACCGGTGCGCGGGCGTCCTTGTAGACCGGCCCGGCGGCACGCGCGGCGACGGGCAGGAAGGCCAGCATCGAGGCGCCGCCACCCCAGCCGAGAAGGACGCGGCGCGATACGGCGAAACGCGATTCAGCCGGGCGCAGGCTCATGCGACAACCCCGGCGCACGGCAGGCATGCAGCCGCAAGACGACGATCAAATGCGTGACAGCATCCCAATTCCCGGTACTCCCAAATGCCTGTTCCGGCTGGCGTTGCACCGATTCGCCAAACAGCGTTGCTTGCGTCGGTGTTTTTGTGATAGCGCTATCTTTCACAACAACGGCAAGGCTTGTCAACCAGCTTGGACAGGCAAATTTGAGGGATGCTCGGGATGGAGAGGCGAATTTCGCGGATCGGCGCGTGGAGCGCATGCCTGCTGGCGGGGTCGGTGCTGGCGATCGGCGCGCTGCCGGGCACGGCGCTGGCGAACGACGGCTACGACTTGTGGCTTGCCCCTGCGGATAAGGGCGCTGCCGCAGCCGAGGTGACGGTGATCGGGGATTCGCAGACGTTGCAACTGGCAGCCGCCGAGCTGCGCCGCGACCTGACCGCCGCACCGCTGCCGGTCGTGCTGGCCCGCGCGGACGCCCCGGAACTGGCTGCGCTGGGCCTGCCTACCGCCATGCTTGGTGCCGAGGGCTACCTCGTGTGCGCTGCCACGGTCGCCGGGCGCCCTTCGCTGCTGGTCACCGGCAATTCCGATACCGGGGTGCTTTACGGCGCCTTCGCGGCGATCCGTGCGCAGAAGACCGGCGGCGATCTGGCGAAGCTCGACCTCACCTCCACGCCGAAGGTCAGGCTGCGCGTGCTCAACCACTGGGACAACCTCGATGGCAGCGTGGAGCGTGGCTATGCGGGGCAATCGCTGTGGGACTGGTGGACGCTGCCGGACTTCAAGGATCCGCGCTACACCGACTATGCCCGCGCCAATGCCGCGCTCGGCATCAACGGGACGGTGCTCAACAACGTCAACGCCAGCCCCGACACCTTGAGCGCCGCCTACATCGCCAAGGCCGCCGCGCTGGCCGACGTGCTGCGGCCCTGGGGTATCAAGGTCTACCTCTCCGCGCGCTTCTCGGCGCCGATCGAACTGGGCGGGCTGAAGACCGCCGACCCGCTCGATCCGCAGGTGCAGGCCTGGTGGAAGGCCAAGTCGGACGAGATCTATCGCGCGATCCCCGACTTCGGTGGCTTCCTCGTCAAGGCGAACAGCGAGGGCCAGCCCGGCCCGCGCGACTACCACCGTACCCATGCCGAGGGCGCCAACATGCTCGCCGCCGCCGTCGCGCCGCATGGCGGCGTGGTGATGTGGCGCGCCTTCGTCTACGCCGAGACCGATCCCGACGACCGCGCCAAGCAGGCCTATAGCGAGTTCAAGCCGCTCGACGGCAAGTTCGCCGACAACGTGCTGGTGCAGGTGAAGAACGGCGCGATCGATTTCCAGCCGCGCGAGCCGTTCCACCCGCTGTTCGGCGCGATGCCGAAGACGCCGATGATGCTGGAACTGCAGATCACCAAGGAATACCTCGGCTTCGCGACGCACCTCGCCTACCTCGGCCCGCTGTTCGAGGAAGTGCTGGAGGCAGATACGCGGGCCAAGGGCAAGGGATCGACGGTGGCGAAAGTCGTCGATGGCGCGCTGGAGGGCCATGACCTCACCGGCATGGCGGGCGTTGCCAATATCGGACGCGATCGCGACTGGTCGGGTTCGACGTTCAACCAGGCCAACTGGTATGCCTTCGGCCGCCTCGCCTGGGATCCGACGCTGTCGGCCGAGGCGCTCGCCCGCGAATGGGCGCGCCAGACGTTCGGCGACGATCCGCGCGTGGTCGACACCGCCGTCTCGATGATGATGGAATCGCGTGAGGCGGTGGTCGACTACACCGGCCCGTTCGGGCTCGCGCACCTGATGGACACCGGCCACCACTACGGGCCGGGGCCATGGGTGAACGACCTCGCCCGGCCCGAGTGGAACCCGATCTACTACCATAAGGCCGACCGCAGCGGCATCGGCTTCGACCGTACGCGCACCGGCAGCAATGCCGTGGCCCAGTATGCGCCGCCGGTCGCGCGCATGCTCGCCGATCCGCGCACGACGCCGGAAACCGAACTGCTGTGGTTCCATCACCTGGCGTGGGACTGGAAGATGAAGTCCGGCCGCACGCTGTGGCAGGAGATGGTCGTCCGTTACGATCGCGGCGTCGCCACGGTGGCGCACATGCAGAGGCAGTGGGACGGCGTGAAGGACAAGGTGGACGCCGAGCGCTGGTCCAAGACCGCGACCTACCTCGCCATCCAGCACAACGAAGCGCGCTGGTGGCGCGATGCGAGCCTGGCCTACTGGATGTCGGTCAACGGCTTGTCTCTGCCGGAGGGCAGCCTTGCGCCCGAGCACGATCTGGCGTGGTACAAGGCCCAGCGCTTTCCCTACGCTCCGGGGCATTGACGTGAGGCCGGCCCCGCCCGCGCGACGCGGCGGGGCCGGCGTTCACCCGCCTCGGATCGTCATTGCGAGCGCAGCGCAGCAATCCAGAGCGGTGTAAGGCTGCCCTGGATTGCTGCCCTGCGCTCGCAATGACGAGGGGTGGTGATGCCTCCGTGCCATCCCGGGCGACGCAGGCCCTCGTTCACCCCTGATGCGGCGCCGCGTCGGACTCGCGCTGGATGAACTCGAAGGGCATCTGCACGTGCGAGGGCGTGAAGGCGCGTTCCTCGCGGCGGCCCCGGATTTCCTCGACCAGCAGTTGCACCGCCATGCGCGACATCTCAGCGATGGGCTGGCGGATCGTGGTCAGTTCAGGCCAGGTGAAAGTCGCCTGCGGGGCATCGTCGAAGCCGACCACGGTGACGTCGCCGGGCACGTCGAAGCCCAGCCGATGCGCGACCGAGACGGTTGCCGCCGCCATGTCGTCGTTGCTGGCGAAGATCGCCGTCGGCGGCTCATCGCGTTCCAGCAGGCGGTGCGCCGCCTCAAGGCCCGAGCGATAAGTGAACAGGCCAGGCAGGACCAACTCCTCGTCGATCGCGATGCCGTTGTCGCTCAGCGCTGCCTGGAATCCCTGGAGGCGCCGCGCCCCGGCGCTCTGGTTGGGGTTGCCCTTGATGAAGCCGATCCGTCGGTGGCCCAGCGCGACGAGGTGGCGCGTCATCGCCTCGGCCGCGCCCAGGTCGTCGATGTTGACCGAGGACAGGTTCTTTGACGGCTTGCCCGATGCCACGATCACCGTCGGCGTGCCGCATTCCAGCAGCAGGTCGAGGATCGCCGTGCTGTCGCACAGCGGCGGCGGCAAAACGACGCCGTCGATGCCGTTGCCGACCAGTCGGCGCACGATGGTGAGCACTTCGTCCTCGTTGTCGCAGAGCTGGACGAGGAGCTGCGCGTTCGACCGGTTCGCCTGATCGAGACTGCCGACCAAAAACTCGTTGATATAGCCGGCGCTGGGGTTGGCGTAGAGCAGGCCGATGCGGACCTCCGCAGCGGCGGCAAGGTTGCGGGCGGCGGCGCTGGGCGAGTAGTTGAGTTCTTCGATCGCCTTGAGCACGCGGACGCGGGTGTCTTCCTTGACGTTGCCCTTGTCGTTCATCACGCGCGAGACCGTCATCAGCGAGACTTCGGCCCGCTCGGCCACGTCGGCGATGGTGACGGTGGCGCGGGATCGCCGCGCGGTGCGCCGCCGCAGCCGGGGGCTGGCGCGGTCTGTGGGTTTGTCCTGGGTCGTATCCTGATCTGTCACGCTGGCCTGATCCCCCGTGCGGCGGACCGGGTCGCTACGGAATCCCGCCGCTTACATGTTCAGCCTATTACAATTTTCCTGCAACGCCGCCAGCGATTACGTGCCGGGCGAGCATGAGCCGGTCAATTCGAGCTGGTCAATTCGGAGCAGCGCGGATGACCATGCCCAGACCTGCGCTCTGGCCCGGTTCGAGGACGGCGGTGCCTGCATTGTCGCGACGGTTGAACGCATCGGGCATCTGGCTGGTAGGTTCGATGCAGACGAAATCCTCACCAGGCGGGGCGAAGACATGGACGAACCGCGCGTCGTCTGACCGGAGTTCGACGCCTTGCCATGCGGCGGTGCCGTTCCAGCCGAACCAGCAGTTGTCGGTCAGGGTGTCTGCCCGTGGCACGGCGCCCTGCGCGAAGTTGCCGAAGTGGTCGGCCGGAGCAGGGTGTTCGGGGATCATGCCGGCATTGTTGATCCATACGCCCTCTGCGGCGAACTGCAGCCGGCCGCCCGGTTCGCGCACGAAGTAGGGGTGCTGGCCGAGGCCGCAGGGCATCGCGCGGTCGGACCGGTTGACTACCTCCAGCGTCACATGGAGCGCGCCGTCTTCCAGCACGAAACTCTGCGTGGCGGACCAGTCCCACGGCCAGTGCGCGTCGGCGGAATGCATGCAAGCGAGGGCGGCGTGGTCGGCCTGCTCGTCTTTAACCATCCACGGCATGATCCAGCCGAGACCGTGGATCGGATGCTCGAAGCCCGCAACGTTGCGGGGGAGGGCATAGTCCTTTGCCGCGAAGGAGAAGCGCCCGTCCGCGATGCGGTTGGCGTAAGGCACCAGCGGAAAGCAGGCGGCGTCCAGCGGGCTCGCGGCGTCCGCCGGGGTCGGGCGCAGGATGTGCTTGCCCCCGACCGCGAAGGAACCGATCGACCCGCCGAGATGGGGCAGCAGCGTGGCTTCGCTGCTGCCCGAACGCAGCTCGATCAAGCCGCCATCTCCTCGAGCGTGCGGCCGCGCGTCTCGGTCACCATTGCGCGTACGAAGAAGAACGAGAGGAAGGCGCTGAGCGCATAGAACCCGTACGTCAGCGGCAGGCCGAGCCCGGCGGCCATCGCCGGGAAACTGACCGAGATGCCGAAGTTGGCGATCCACTGCGCGAAGCCCGAGACCGCCAGCGCCGAGCCGCGAATCTGGTTGGGGAACATCTCGCCCAGCATCACCCACATGACCGGCCCCCAGCTGACGTTGAAGAACACGACATAGGCATTCGCGGCGATCAGCGCGACGGTGCCGACATTGTCCGAGAGGGTCAGGTGGCCATCCGTGAAGCTGCCGCTGGCGAAGCACATCGCCATCGTCGCCAGCGTCACCGCCATGCCCGCCGAACCGATCAGTAGCAGCGGCTTGCGCCCCAGCCGGTCGACCAGCAGCACGGTGACGAGGCAGGCAAGGATCGAGAGCGTGCCCGACAGGATGTTGATCAGCAGCGCGTCGCTTTCGGAAAAGCCGACCGACTGCCACAGCACCGCGCCGTAGTAGAACACGATGTTGATGCCGACGAGTTGCTGGAACACGGCCAGCCCGATGCCCGCCCAGACCAGCTTGCGCAGGCGGCCGGTCGCGGGGTCCTTGAGGTCGGCGAAGCTCGGCCGGTGGTGGTCGGCGGCGATCGAGAGGAGGCTGGCACGGATGTCGGCGATCATCTTCGCGGCCGTCTCGGCTCCGAAGATGCGGGTGAGCACGGCCTGCGCCTCGGCTTCGCGGCCGCAGGCGACGAGGAAGCGCGGGCTTTCCGGGATCATGAACAGGGCGACGAGGTAGATCACGGCCGGGATCACCTGCATCCAGAACATCCAGCGCCAGGCGGGCAGGCCCAGCCACAGCGGCGCGGTGCTGGAACCGGCATGGCTGGCCAGCGCCCAGTTGGCGACGAAGGCACCGGTAAGGCCGGTGATGATCATGATCTGCTGCAGGCTGGAAAGCCGTCCGCGGATCGAGGCCGGAGTGACCTCGCTGATGTAGACCGGCGCCAGCACGCTCGCCGCGCCGACGCCGACGCCGCCGATGAAGCGGGCGATGACGAAGAGCAGCGAAGAGGTCGCCGCGCCCGCGCCCAGCGCGCTCACGACGAACAGCGCGGCACCGATCATCATGACGCTGCGACGGCCCCAGACGTCGGCGAGGCGGCCCGCCACGAAGGCGCCCACCGCGCAGCCCAGCAGGATCGCGCCGACGTTGAGGCCGGTGCCCAGCTTGGAGAGGTTGAACGCCTTTTCCAGCCCGTCCTGCGTGCCGTTGATGACGCCGCTGTCGTAGCCGAACATGAACCCGCCGATCGTTGCCACCGCAACGATCATGGCGACGAAGGCCATGTTGACCTTCCCGCCGTACTCCACGCCGGTTGGCGCGCTTCCCATGTCTATCGCCGCCATTCTTGCATCCTCATTGCTTGTTCTTGTCGTTACGGGCCGGTCAGGCCGTGGGGTATCCCGGCGCGAGGCCGGGAACATCCACCGCGAAGGTGAAGAGGTCTCCGGCGTGGGGTTGAGCCGCCAGTTCGTCGGCGGACAACCCCTTGCGTGCCGTCGTCGCATAGACGGTGGTGAGGTCCGGGCCGCCGAATGCGATCTTGGTGACGTTGGCGACCGGGAATTCCACCCGACCGAGAAAGGTGCCATCGGGAGCAAAGCGGGCCACACCCCAGCCGCCGAACAGGCCGACCCAGACGGTGCCCGCGCTGTCCACGACGGGGCCGTCGGGATAGCCCATGCCGTCCGGAACCCGCGCGAAGAGCCGTGCCTCGCCCGGATGCCCGTCCGCGCCGACGCTGGCGGACAGGATTACCCGCTCCAGCGTATCGACGAGATAGACCGTCCCGCCATCTGGCGAGAAGGCCGGGCCATTGGTGATGACCATCGGCTGGGGCGAAAGCGCGGTGCAGGCGCTGCCGTGAAAGCGGTAGTAGCCACCGCTCGGCGCCTCCTCGGCATTGTCCATGGTGCCCAGCCACACCGAACCGTCCGGATGGACGGCGGCGTCGTTCAGGCGATTGCCGGGCAGATCGGGCTCGACGGCGTGGAGCAGCGCGAAGGCGTCCTCCTCGAAACGGTGGACGCCCGCCTTCGCGCCGACCAGCAGCGCGGCGCCCGCCAGCGGGATCACCCAGCTGGGCTCCTCGGGCGCTTCGATGGTGTCCAGCACGCCGCCCGGCGGATCGAAGCGGTGGAGCTTGTGACCCTTGATGTCCACGAACCACAAGCAGCCGCGCGCGGCGTCCCATACCGGACCCTCGCCCAGCATCGCGCCCAGCCTGCAGGCAACCTGCGGAATCATCTCAGCGCCAGCCCGCATCGACGAAATACTCGTGCCCCGTGCACATCCGCGCATCGTCGGAGGCGAGGAACAGCGCCAGCGCCGCCACGTCGGCCGGCTGGACGCGGGACTTCAGGCACTGCGCGTCGAGGATCTCGCGCTCGCCCTCGGGGGTGTACCACTTCTCCTGCCGGGGCGTCTGGACGTTGCCGGGCACGATCGCGCAGACACGGATGTTCCGCTCGCCCAGTTCGCGGGCCATCGCGCGGGTCATGCCCTCGATCGCGGCCTTGGCAGTCTGGTAGAGCGAGAGCTGGTCGAGCGCGAGGTGCCAGCTGATCGACCCGAAGTTCAGGATCACGCCGCCGCCCGCCGCTTCCATGAAGGGCACGGCGGCCTGCGCGGCAAAGAACAGGTGGCGCAGGTTCACCGCCATGCGCTCGTCCCAGTATTCCGGCGTGACGTCGGCGATGGCGTGGCGGTCGTCGTTGGCGGCGTTGTTGACCAGCACGTGGAGGCCGCCGAGCGCCGCGTGCGCCGCCGCGACTTGCGCCTGCACGAAGTCGAGGTCCTTGAGATCGCCGGCGACGAAGCGGGGGGTGAACTCCACCGTGCCATCAAGGCTCGCCACCAGCGCTTCGGAAGGTTCGGCGGCGATGTCCACGAAGGACACTTTCGCCCCCTGCCGCGCGAAGGCCTCGACCAGCGCCGCCCCGATCCCGGAGCCGCCGCCCGAGATGAATACCCCCTTGCCCGCAAGCGAGGGAAAGCGCGCGACCTGCGCGGTGGGGGAGGGGAGAGTGGTGGTCAACATGGAAGTCCTTGGTGAAGTCGAAGAGTCAGGCAAGCGCGTCGGCTTTCGCCCCGATCAGCCCGCGCGCGGCGAGGTTGCGGTAGAGGGCGGAAATCCCGGCTTCCCATGCAGGCGCATCGCGCGAGGTGGCGACGGTGTTGACCAGCGTTCCGAGGCGATCGCTGGAGATCGTCACGACATCGCCGACCTTGTGGGTGAACCCGCGTCCGGGCGCGTCGCGGTCCTGCGTCGGCGCGAACAGGGTGCCCAGGAACAGCACGACGCCGTCCGGGTATTGATGCTCGGAAAAGCACTGGCGCAGCAGGTCGAGCGGCGGGCGACTGATTTCCGACATGCGGCTCTCGCCTTCGAGCAGGAAGCCTTCCGGCCCCTCGATGCGCAGCAGCACTTGCGCGTTCTCGACGTCCGCCACGGTGTAGCCCGCATCGAACAGGCGCACGAACGGGCCGACCGAGCAGCTGGCGTTGTTGTCCTTCGCCTTGCCCAGCAGCAGCGCCGAGCGTCCCTCGAAATCGCGCAAGTTGACATCGTTGCCCAGCGTCGCGCCTACGGCCTTCCCGTGCGCGTCGGAAAGGATGACGATCTCCGGCTCGGGGTTGTTCCAGTGCGAATCCGAACGCACGCCGATCGTGGCGCCCGATCCCACGGTGGAGAGCACCGGCGACTTGGTGAAGACTTCCGCATCCGGCCCGATCGCCACTTCGAGATATTGCGACCACATGCCGTCCTCGATCAGCGCCGCCTTGAGCGCCGCTGCCTCCGGGCTGCCGGGCACGACAGAGCGGATCGAGCCGCCGATGCGCTCCTCCAGCCCGCCGCGCACCGCCTGCGCCTTGTCGGCATCGCCGCGCGCGCGTTCCTCGATCACGCGCTCCAACGCCGAGACGGCGAACGTCACGCCCGCCGCCTTCACGCACTGCAGGTCGATCGGGCTGAGCAGCGTTGCACGGGCCAGCACGTCCTCGACAGTGCCAAGGGCCTTGCCCTGCGCGGGATCGAAGGCGCCTGCATCGACGAGGTCGGCCACGGTCGGCGCGGCGCCGCTCATGTCGTAGGCCACGCCGCCCTGCAGCAGCACGGGGGTCGGGCCTTCCCCAAGGTCGAGACGGCCGAGGAACAGGCCCTCGCGCCAATCGGAAGGTAGCATGTCCACGGGAAGGGAGGAGAGGATATCGGTCATGTCGGGCATCCGTTCTCGTTCTGTAATGGGAGCGCTATCACACTGCCATGCAATGTCAATCACACGGGGCTGGAAGGGCCGTCCGCCCACCCGGCCCCGCTGGGTGCGTTAGTGATTGTGGCGCGGCGTCCGTTCGGCGATGCGACGGTACTTCACGGCCATGTCCATGACCGCGCCGTCCGCCATCTGGCCGGTCTTCTCGCGGAAGAGTTCCTCCCACGGGGTATGGCTCTGCGGCACGGGTGGCGGGGCGTCCTCGGCCTTGCGGCGAGCGATCTCGGCCGGATCGACCAGCGCGTTGCAGAGCCCTGCGCGGATGTCGATGCGGATCATGTCGCCGGTGCGCAGCCATGACAGGCCGCCGCCTGCCGCGCTCTCGGGCGAGCAGTTGAGGATCGAGGGGCTGTCGGACGTGCCCGACTGGCGCCCGTCGCCGAGCGTCGGCAGCCACTGCACGCCCGCCTTGATGAGCGCGTCGGGCGGCTGCATGTTCACCACTTCGGCCGAACCGGGCCAGCCCATCGGCCCGGCGCCGCGCATGACGAGGATGCAGTCGGCGTCGATCTCCAGCGCGGGATCGTTGATGCGGTGGTGGTAGTCGTCGCCGCCTTCGAACACCACGGCGCGGCCCTCGAACACGCCTTCCGAGCCGGGGCGCGAGAGGTAGCGGTCATTGAACTCGGCGGAGATCACTGAGGTCTTCATGATGCCGAAGTCGAACAGGTTGCCCGACAGAACGAGGAAGCCCGCCTTCTCGCGCAGCGGCTCGGCGAAGTGGCGGATCACCTCGCGGTCGCGCGCTTCGCGGCCTTCGAGGTTGGCGGCCAGCGTCTCGCCGGTGACGGTGAGGCAGTCCTGCGCCAGCACGCCCGCCTGCTGCAGTTCCCACATGATCGAGGGCACGCCGCCCGCGCGGTGGAAGCGTTCGCCCAGGAACCGTCCGGCCGGCTGCATGTCGAGGATCAGCGGCAGGTCGTAGCCGTGCTCGGTCCAGTCCGAGGCGGTGAGTTCCACGCCCGCATGGCGCGCCATCGCCATGATGTGCGGCTGCGCGTTGCTCGACCCGCCGATCGCGCTGACGACGCGGATGGCGTTGAGGAAGCTGTCGCGCGTCAGGATATGCGAGGGGCGGAGGTCTTCGTGCGCCATCTCGACGATGCGGCGACCGGTTTCGTAGGCGTACTGCCCGCGCTCGCGGTAGGGGGCGGGGATCGCTGCGCAGCCGGGAAGCGAGAGGCCGAGCGCCTCGGCCACCGCGTTCATGGTGGAGGCGGTGCCCATAGTGTTGCAGTGCCCGGCCGAGGGCGCGCTGTCGCAGGCGCGCTGGAGGAACTCCTCCTCGTCGATCTCACCGGCCGCCAACTTGCGGCGGCTACGCCAGATCACGGTACCTGAACCGACCAGATCGCCCTCATGCCAGCCGTCGAGCATCGGCCCGCCGGACAGGACGATCGCGGGGATGTCCACGGTGGATGCGGCCATGACCTGCGAAGGCGTGGTCTTGTCGCAGCCGGTGGTGAGCACCACGGCATCGATGGGATAGCCGTAGAGGATCTCGACCAGCCCCATGTAGGCGAGGTTGCGATCGAGCGCGGCGGTCGGGCGACGGCAGTTCTCGAAGATCGGATGGACCGGGAACTCCATCGCGATGCCGCCCGCGTCCCGGATGCCGTCGCGCACCCGCTTGGCGAGGTCGAGGTGGATGCGGTTGCAGGGCGACAGGTCGCTGCCCGATTGCGCGATGCCGATGATCGGACGCCCCGAGCGCAATTCCGCAGGCGTGATGCCGTAGTTCATGAAGCGCTCCAGATAGAGCGCGACCATGTCCGAACGCGCAGGATCGGCGAACCAGTCCTGCGAGCGGAAGCGGCAATTCGAAGGAGATTGCGTTGGGGCGTCCATCGTCATCAACCCAGCTTCAGTACGCCGTCGATGCGGCGCGGGGCGTTCCACGGATTGCCGTCGCGAAGGCCCTCGGGGAGCAGGGCGAAGGGCATGTTCTGGTAGCACACCGGGCGCAGGAAGCGCTCGATCGCCGAGGCGCCGACCGAGGTTGTCCGTCCGTCCGAGGTCGAGGGGAACGGGCCGCCGTGGACCATCGCGTGGCACACTTCGACGCCCGTC
>NZ_JABXWS010000095.1:0-22852 GCF_015594425.1 Novosphingobium sp. HR1a | reverse complement strand
CCGCGGCGGTGCGCATCAGCGCCATGCCGCCGGGGCGCGATCCGGTGAAGCCGACCGCCTTGACGCGGTGGTCGGCGACCAGCGCGGTGCCTGCCTCACGCGTGGCGGGGAGGTAGGAGAACACGCCCTCGGGCAGATGGCACAGCGCCGCCGCGCGCTGGATCGCGCGGGCCACCAGTTCGCCGGTGCCGGGATGGGCCGAGTGACCCTTGACGATGACCGGACAACCCGCCGCGAAAGCCGCGGCGGTGTCTCCGCCTGCGACCGAGAAGGCGAGGGGGAAGTTGCTGGCGCCGAACACCACGACCGGGCCAAGCGCGACCTTGCGCACGCGCAGGTCCGGGCGCGGCAGCGGCGCGCGCTCGGGCAGGGCGGGATCGATGGTGAGGCCCGCCCAGCTGCCTTCACGCAGGACTTGCGCGAAAAGGCGCAGCTGGCCGGCGGTGCGGCCCCGCTCGCCCTCGATACGGGCGCGGGGAAGGCCCGTCTCGGCTATGGCGCGTTCGATCAGGATGTCGCCGATCGCCACGATCTCATCGGCGATGGTTTCGAGGAAGACAGCGCGGGTTTCCGGGTCCAGTTCGGCGAAGGCGACCGCGGCCTCGTCGGCCAGCGCACAGGCGCGTTCCACTTCCGGCAGGCCTGCGGTGGTGAAGCGTGGTTCCAGCGCCGCGCCGGTCGCGGGGTTGATGGCGGCATAGCTTGCCTGCGTGTGGGTTTCCTCGCGGCCGATGAGTATGGCGCCGGTAATCATTGCTGCATCCCCTCAGGTCAGGGCTTTGCCCGTCCGTTTCGTACGTCCATTCCGGATCTGCCCGAAGCCCCCCGCTGCATTGCAACCGCAGGGCTTCATCGCCGTCCAAATATGAATGATAGCGCTATCTTTCAAGAGGAGGATTGTCAATGGCTCGTGATCGATCGGGGGGCGGGGAGAGCCTGACTAGCAACTCTTGAAACAGAAAAAGTTAGATTGGCGAACCAATTCCCCAAGTCGGCGAGCTTCGATTCTTCGGAACGGCTTGAACAGGAGATTGCGACTATGTTCTGTGTATCGCTGGTGGGCGTGCTCCGGAAGGCCGATCTCGGACGCAAGGACGTCTTCACGATCATTCTGGTTCGTAACCACATGATCTGAAGTAGTTGGCGCATTCCGGGGGCTGGAAGATATCGACGAGTTTGCCGATCAAGCTCCACAGGCCACTGACGGTACGCTCGCCCGCTTTACGGAGTATGGCTTTGAGGCCGGAAAATGCTTTCTCGATCGGGTTGAAGTCGGGGCTGTAGGGCGGGAGAAAGCGCAGGGTGGCGCCTGCGGCCTCGATGAGCACTTGCACCGATGCGCGCTTGTGGCTCGACAAGTTGTCCATGATGACGCCGTCGCGAGGCCGCTGTTCGGAGACGAGGACCTGAGCGACGTAGGCTTCGAACCAGTCGCCGTTGATCGGCCCATCGAGCACCATGGCCTCGACCATGCCGGCCATGCGCAGGCCGGCGACCAACGCGGTGATCTTGCCGTGGCCGTGCGGGAAACCCATCCGCAGACGTTCGCCTTTGGGGCAGCTACCGTAGCTGCGGGTCATATTGGTCGCGGTCTAGGTTCCGTCGATGAAGACCAGGCGCTCCGGTTTGAGGTCGAGTTGACCTCAAACCAGTTCTGACGCTGCTTCAGGACGTCGGGTCGATCTTGCTCTATCGCATGGCCTGTCTTTTTTTCCCGTGAGATTGCCCGGTCGGCGCTTCTCGGAATCGAGCTCTCCAGGCTGACGCCGACTTATGCGCGCGCGCAGCGCCTCGCAGAGCCCGAATTCACGGAGAAGGAACAACGCCTGACATATCCCGCCAACGGTCGAGGTGAGCCGATCTCCCTCCAATTTTCAAATTGGCGGTAAGGAACACGGCAGGTTTGGCTTCTCAGAAGCGCGATAGCCAACATTGCTAGGCGGCTATCGGTCGAGATTGGCCGGTCATGCACGGAGTAAGCGTGATCCAGAAAGTTGTTATGGGCAGGCACAAAAACAAGCAGGTGCTGTTGTAAGGTACGGGTTCTGCTGTACCAATGAAATAGTAACAGTTTGGAATATCGGATGAAGTTCGGGATACTCGCCGGCGGGTTGCTTATGCTTTCTCCTTCGATGGGCCTGGCCCGTACCTCGCAGTGGTGGTACGTGGCGCAAGGCGCAGACAAAGTGCTGTTCGTCGATGTTGAATCGATCGAGCGGGACGGTGACATTGTTCGATATGATGCCAGCCAAATTCTGCGCGAGCCCGGTAACCCCGCGGCCTCGCTTCGCGCCTTCATGATCGGAGACTGCCGCAAACGCACCGAAACGTGGGATCTCGTCCTTCGTTACGGCGCCGATGACGAACGCCTCGACAAGTCGGCGCTGAGCTACCCAGGGCCCAACCCTATCGCGGCGGGGTCAGTAGGCGAGGCCCAATTGAAGTTCGTCTGCGCTGCCGATCGAACCCAGACCGGCGGGTTCCCTCTGGCGATCGACCAAGTCGCTTTCGCCGAAGCACTGATTGCCGACACCGAGGCTTTGGTTAGCCCGGCGGACCATCATGAGCAGATGCGCGCAGACCCTGCGGTGCCGGTCATCCGATCTTCGGCACCGGCCCCTGCCACATTCGGAACACCCCAGGCGATCGCCGCCGGTCAGGCCGTAGTCCCGCCGCGTGACTACGGCAAAGGCGTGGGCATACTCGAGGCCGGCGATTACGATACAATGGAAAGCGGTACGATCTACGATATCGCTTATCTCGGGATCGAGGAAGGAGAGCTGGCCTTCGACTTGCGCGGTTACAGCATCGGGGATCTCGCGCACGCCAGCAGCGGGCAGACGATGCGCTTCCCGGCTTCGCAGAAGACAATCCGCATCCGCGACATCGAAATTGCGGTTCTGGACGCCACGCCCCGGAACCTGCGCTTCCGCGCAAGCCTTGCCCCGAAGGATACCGACGACATGCCTTTCGTCTGCGCCGATCCGGCATGCACCGCGCCATGATCCGCGCCGCCGCATTGTCGGTGGTCTTAGTTGGCTTGCCTGCCGGGCAGGCTCAGGCGCAACAAGTCGAGGTGATCGATCCCGTCGCCGAGCTGAAAGTCATGTGCCAGAACAATGACGCCGGCGCTTGTTCGCGCCTCGGCAACCGGCTGCTCGAAGGCGATGGCATAGCACGCGACGATGCCTGTGCGCTGGGCGAGGCGGAAAGCTGCTTTACGCTCGGCCGGGCCTATCAGACCGGCAACGGCCGCGACCTTCACGACGTTAGGGGCATCGCTCTGCTGGAGCACGCGTTGGCGCTTGATCCGCTCACGTCTTCCGCCGGCCCCGCAAGAAAAGCCCTCGCCATATCAAAGGCTGCGCTTGATGACATTTCCGTGCCGCCCGCGAATAACGATCAACCAGCCGGCCACGAACAGAATAAAGGATAGGACGATAGCGTCGGCCGCCACATCACCGAGCACGTCCAGCCGCAGTTCCGGTAGCAGTGACAGCTCCAGCGGTTCCTCCGGCGACGGGTCTTCGGGCGGCGGGGTGGCGGTGGCGGCGGATCGGGATGGTAAGAAGGATGCGGTACATGTCTTGGTTCTGTAAAGCCGTGCCAGCCACCTTGATGCTGGGCGCGGTTCCGGCGGCCGCATCAGAGTGGTGGTACATCAACAGCGGCCCCGGCCGTGTCGTTTTCGTGGATGCGAAATCTGTCGAGCGGCGCGGAGACGAGGCGCGCTATTGGGCGATGCAAGTAATCCGGCCCGGCGAACCGGAAGTCACGGTAAAAGCGCACCGGCGCGTGCTGTGCGACAAACGCCGCATTCAAACTTTGCAAATTCTGTATTTCGACGAGGCCGGACGCCCGATCGACAAGGGAGCCGCGCATACGTCCCCCATGGAAACGGTGCCGCCCGACAGCTTGGGCGATGCGGAACTGCGCTTTGCCTGCGGAGATGAAGCGCACCGGGTCGCAAATGATCTCTTCCCACTTGCGATCGACGAAATCGAGTTTGCAGAGGCACTGATCGCACACGGCAACAGGCCGTCCGATGCCCATGATCTGCATGAAATGCTTTCCGTGCGGGAAGTGGATACCATCGCGTCTACACCGCCAGAGAATCCTACTGTGCCTGCCCCTGCGGGGCCGTATGATCTGACCGAACCGGCATCGGAGCAGGCTTCTGATGATGATGCGGCCGAAATCAGGCAGCTTGAAGATGCTTGTGCGGGCGAAGTGGCAAGCTCCTGTGCCGAACTGGGCACCCGATACGCGCAAGGCGATCACGTGGCTCTGGATCCGGCGCGTGCTGCGGTATTCTATGCCAAGGCTTGTGCAGGCGGCGATGGCAGCAGCTGCACAAGCCTTGGCATAGCCTACCACACCGGCAATGGCGTCCCTGCGGACGCCCAGCAGGCGACCGCTGCTTTCGCGAAAGCCTGTGAGTTGGGCGGGCCTGCTGATTGCGGCAATTTTGGCCTTGCCCTGGTGAAGGGCGAAGGCATCGCGAAGGACGCCCCACGTGCGTTCCGGTATTTCAGGGCGGCCTGTGACGCCGATAACTTTGCCAGTTGCTCCAGCCTTGGCGCCGCCTATTCGCTGGGCGCGGGGGTAAAGGCCAGCAAGCGGCGCGCCAGGCGACTGTTTGAAAAGGCCTGTGACGGCGAAGATGCCGGCGGCTGCTACAACCTTGGTGTGGTTTACGATCAGGGGCTGGGCGTGCGCAAGAACGCCCATCGCGCCGCCGCACTTTATGTCGGAGCCTGCGATCAGGACGATGGCGCAGCCTGCGGCAATTTAGGCACGTTGGTTCAGAACGGAAACGGTGCTGGCAAGGACGCAGGACGGGCCACCGAACTGTTCCGCAAATCCTGCGATCTGAACGATGCCGACGGGTGCCTCAACCTTGGCCGTGCCTACAATGCAGGAGCAGGCGTCGATCGGGACCGGGAACAGGCAAGTGTCTATTATCGCCGCGCCCTGGAAATCGAGCCGAACAAGGCAGATGCCCGCCGCGCGCTCAACGATTTGGCGGAACGCCCGGAATGAGGCGTGTAGAAGCCGTTGCTGCAGTCGACGCTGTGTGGACGGCTCTCCGTTGGCAAGTGGCATATTGAGCTTTGCGCCGTTGGTTGGTGCGGCCATGTGTCGAGCCTATTGGTGCGGCACATATTACCGCTGGCCATAATGCCATTAGCGCGGCTCGGGTCCCGACCATTCTCGCGCACTCGAGGTGCTGGGTCGAAACATGGGTTTTCCCGATCCGGCGGTTTCAACCGACTTTGTGCATTAGCTCCTGTCCGCCCTTCCCAAGATCGTAAGCGCTGAGCGCTATATTCTATGCAATCTGCGGGTCGCGATACCGTTCGCCGTTGGTCATCATCGCCCAGATCATGCGGGCATTGTTGTTGGCAAGCGCCACGGCGGCAACCTTCACGTTCTTTCGCGCAAGCAACTGCACGAGCCAAGGCCGCTTTGACTTATGGCGCTCAGCAAAGCGAATGACCGCGATGGCGCCGACGATGAGCATCTGGCGCAAATAATGATGTCCAGCCTTTGTGATGCCACCGAGGCGCTCCTTACCTAGGCTGGAGTTTTGTCGAGGTACCAGACCAATCCACGCTGCTAGGTCGCGGCCTGAGCGAAAGATCGAGGGATTTGGGACAGTCGCGACGATCGCACTTGCCAATAGTGGCCCCACGCCTGGTATCTCCATCAGCCGCCGGCCGATTTCCGTTTTTCGCGCACTTGCCATGATCCGGCGATCATTTTCGAGGATCTGCTCTTTCACAATGCGCAGTTGGGCTGCCAGCATGTCGAGGCAAGTCCCCACCTCTGCGGGCAGTCTGGCATGATTTGTATCAGCTACGATATCGAGAAGCTGGTCAATTCCATTCCTGCCGATCGGGGTGACGATGCCGAATTCCGCGATGTGCGCCCGCAAGGCGTTCGATAACTGGGTTTCAGCAGGCGACTGCGCGTCAATCGCTGGCGCAATACCGCTACACCATCGGCATCCACACCGTGCACCTGGAACACGTTCTTCGCTAGGTCCAAATCAATCGCCGTGACTGTTCCCAGCGTGGCTCTCCTTCCGGCTCATCCGCAGGTCATCTTGCGGGAGGGTTGGAGAGCCGTCCACGTCATCATTCTCGGCCGCTCAGCCAGCCCTTTCCAATACCCAGGTGCAGACGGCAGCTCTCCCATTCTGGATAGCTTAGACTGGCCGATCCCGGCCGTTTAGCCGCTGATTTTTGATTCCGACTAGCTGCGATCGGCTTACTGGACTGCTAGTATCATAAGCCTCTGGAAAACTCAGTTCAGTTCCAGGCGCAAAACGGTATCACTAGCTGTCGCCGGGAGGAGTTTCGCTGGAGCTTGAGAGCAGCACGCCGTTGAACAGGAACTTGAAGGTCGCGAAAGGCTGTCCGCGCTGGGTCACTTCCGGCCCCATCAGGAACACGCGGCCCTTGCCGAGCCCGCCCTCGACGATGCCCGCGCCGCCGTTCAGCAGCTTCTGCCCCCAGCCCCAGCCGGAGACGAGCGGGTCCTCCTTGTCGAACCAGCTGACCTTGCGCACCGATGGCCCGTCGGCGCGGAAGACCGGGTTGTTGTTGTAGAACAGGTTGACCGTGGGTGCGACGCCGAAGGCCAGGGGATCGCTGCTGTCGACTTGCGCGCTCAGGATCGATCCGGGGACGTAGAAACTGTTGGAGGAAACCCGCTTCACGGTGCCGTCCGGCCCCTTGGGCGCGAGCAGGTTGGTGACCGGCAGGCCCAGCGCCTCGCCGATGCGGGTGGAGTTGCCCACCGCGACGACCGTGCCGCCCGCCTTGGTGAAGGCGGCGACTTGCGGGAAGGTCGTCTCGGGCGTGATCTTGCCCAGCATCTTGCGGTAGGCGACCGGAATGTCGGCGGCAGCGGGCTGCGGGCGCGAAGGACCTTCCTCGCGGCCGAGCACGTCGCTCTGGAAGACGAGGACGTCGTACTTGGCCTTGAGCCCGCCCTTGTCGAGCGCCTGCGGGTAGACCAGCTCGTAGGGGAACTCGTACTGCTCGAAGATCCAGCGCGTCCAGCCAGAGGCCATCGAGCCGCCATAGACATCGACAAGGCCGATCTTCACCGGCTTGACCGCGACCGTCTCGCCCGCAGGCTTCGCCGCGACGGCATGGGCATCGAGGCCGAGCGGCGCGACGGCGGCATCGACGATCGCCTTCGCCTTGGCCGAGGCGGGTATCCACACCGCCCCGGGGGCGAGCGCCTTGCCGTCCATGGTCAGGCCCTGCTTCATCCAGAACACCGGCAGGCCCGCCTTCAGCAAGCGGTTGGTCAGCGTGTAGCTGTTGTTGACGCCGTGATCGACGATCCAGCCTGCCCCGCCCGAACCCAGCACGCGGCCCGGCGGCGGCGCGGCGATCTCGTCGGCGACCAGCGGGAACCCAGGCGGCGGCGCGTCGAGCACGCGGTCGAAGGCGACGTTCATCTGCAGCGCCAGCGTATAGCCGGTGACGTCGTAGGGCTTGATCGGCGGCCCACCCTCATAGGCGAAGTCCTGCGGGTGGTCCTGCGGCTCGAACATGTCGAGCACGTGGGGGCGGAAAGCCTGGTCGCTGCGCACGACGTAGCTGCCCGCCGGGTAGCTTTTGCCCTCGAAAGTGAAGGCCGACGGCGCCTGCTGCACCTCGATCCCGGTCTTGATGAGGGCGTTGAGGAAGCGCACCGTCGTCGGCATGTCCTGCTGGCGGTCGGCCGGGATGATGTAGGCACGCGGCGCGCGCTTCTCGGGCGCGTTGAGCACGGTCTTGTAGAGGCTGGCGGGCAGGATCTTCTCGTTGCCCCATCCGAACGTGCCTGCGGTTTCCTCCGGCCCCGGCTTGGGCATGGTCTTCGCCGCGTCCTTCGCCGCCTCGATCCGCTTGGGCGTCACCACCCAGCTGTCGGTGCTACCCTTGGCGATCTGGTTGCGGCCCATGACATAGCGGTTGTACTGGATCGTCTCGCGGTAGCGCGAGGCGTAATCGAGGATCGCCCGGTCCATCTCCTTCACGTAGTCGAGCGACTGCTGGAAGTGCCATTCCTGCGGCGCGATCGGCAGTACCTCGTCCTGCCGGGGGAGCTGGTTTTCCGGCACGAACGGGATCTTGAGCGGGGTGGGATTGCCGATGATCTCGGTCAGAATGCCGATCTGGTTGTGGAAGTACCCGATCGTGCGGATGCCGCCGTTGAACCATGTCGAATAAGGCGCGGCCGAGCGCATCGCCGAGCCGCCCATGCCCTTAGCCACCAGCCGCGCATGCATCATCTGGCCGACCACGTCGGTCTGGTTGATGACCAGCGGCTCGTTGTTGAAGTTGTAGGGGTCGCGGAACGGCGGAATGAACACCACCGCGCCCAGCGGCCCGGTCTGGTGCTGGTTGTAGAGGATCTGCGGGAACCACTCGCGGTATCCGGCGCGGTTCATGTTGGTCGTCTCGGGCTGGGTCGAGGCGAAGCTGTCGCGGTTGTTATCGTGGCCGATGTACTTCTGGTAGAGCACCGGGATCGAGTCCGTTGTCAGCTTGTGCGGATCGGCCATGTACCAGTCGGCGACGAGTTCCAGCCCGTCCGGATTGGCGAAGACGAACAGCATGATGTCGTCACCCAGCAGGCGCAGGGTCTCGGGATCATTGCGCGTCAGCATCTCATGGATGATCTGGACGTGGCTCTGCGCGTTGACGATCTCGCTGGCGTGGAGCCCGGCGTCCATCCACACCATCGCCTTGCCCTCGGCGGCGAGCGCCTTGGCGGCATCGTCGTCGAGGCCCTTGGCCAGCGCCAGCTGCTGCGAAATCCGGCGGTATTTCTCCAGATTGCGGATGTTATCGGGCGAGGAGACGATCGCCATGTACTGCTCGCGCCCCTCGGCGGTCTTGCCGATGGAGACGACCTTGATGCGGTCGCTCTCCTTGACGACCTGCATCAGCCACTCGGAAATCTTCGTGTAGTCGGCGAGGAAGTAGTCGGCGCCGACCTTGCCGCCGACGATCTTCTCGGGCGCGGTGATCGCAGCGCTGGTCGCGGGCGCGTCCTGGGCCAGAACCGGCGTGCTGAGCGGGAACGAAAGACACGTGGCGGCAAGCAGAAGATTGCGACGGGACATGGCGTTACTCCTTCGCGGCGCGGAACGGACCGGCGGTGGGATGAGAGACGGTAAAAAGCCGGGGCGGACCGCTGGAGAGGCCCGCCCCGTCAGGATGGGTCAGCGTGCTTCGGCGAGGGTCAGGACCGTTGCCAGGCCGACCGCCATGTTCTTGAGGTCCTCGGGCGGGTTCATCTTCATGCCCTCTTCCAGCGAGTGCGCACGGAAGGTGTCGAACCCGGAGCCGAGGGTGACGGCCTCGACGCCCATGCTCATCGGGATGTTGCTGTCGGTGGACCCGGCGCCGTACTTCGGCGTCACGCCCGATCCCTTGGCGACGGCAGTGGCGATCTTGATGATGCGCGCATCGAGCGGCGTGGTGCCGACCGGGCGGTCGCCGATCAGCTTGGCGTCGTAGGAGATCTTGCCCTTGGCGGTGGAGCGCGCGGCGTTCTCCGCATCCACCGCAGGCTGCAGCAGGGCGAGGAACTGCTTCTCCTCCGCGTCCAGTTCGGGCTTGCCGTTGGAGCGCATGTCGATGGTCATGGCGGTGGCGAAGGGGATCGAGTTCACCGAAGTGCCGCCCTCCAGAATGCCGACGTTGTAGACCGTCTTCGGCTCCGCAGGGGCCTTGATCTTGCCGAATTCGACCATCGCCTTGGCCATCGCGAAGGCCGGGCTGACGATGCCGAAGTCACCCATCGAGTGGCCACCCGGCCCGTTGAACGTCACCTTGTAGCGGCGCGATCCGGTGCCGGCATTGGTGATGCGCCCCGGCTGCCCCGGCTCGAACGAGATAAAGTACTTGATCGCGTCCTTGTACTTGCCCTTCTGGAACAGGTAGCGCGAACCGCGCAGGTCGCCGGGGCCTTCCTCGCCGACATTGCCCATGAACAGGATGTCGGCCTTGGTGGTGTAGCCCGCCCGGTTCATCGCGCGGATGAAAGCGAGCAGCACCGGCAGGCTGGAGGTATCGTCGCCGATGCCGGGCGCGTAGAGCCCGTTGCCCTCGCGCCGCACCTTCACATTGGTGCCGCCGGGGAACACCGTGTCGAGGTGCGCGGTGACGACGATCAGCGGACCGCCTCCGGTGCCCTTGCGTAGCCCCATGACGTTGCCGACCTCGTCGCGCTCGACGTCGGTGAGCCCTTCGGCCTTAAGCATCGCCATGTAGGCGGCGCCACGTGCGTCTTCCTTGAACGGCGGCGCCTCGATCTCGGTCAGGGTGATGATGTCTTGGATGATCTTGTCGTAATCGCCCTTGAGCGACGCCTTGGCCTTGGCGAACTTTGCCCCGCCCAGCAGCGTGGCAGCGGCCTTGTCCTCTACCGTGGCAGCCTGCGCCGCCGGAGCGGCGAGCGCGATCGCGGCGGTTGCGGCCAGCAGTGTGATACGCATCGTCAAATCCCCTGTACTCGAAACGAACTTAGAAGTTGCTGTAGATCGTCGCGCCCAGCGTGCGCGGGGCGGTCGTCGCCCAGTAGTCCGGCACGCCCGCAGCGCTCGAGATCGAGTTCACGCCGATCTTGTTGAACAGGTTGCGCACGTAGAGGAACACGCCCATCCGGTCGTTCTGCACACCGGCGCGCAGGTTCACCATCGAGTACTTGCCGAACTCGCGGTAGAGGCTGTTGGTCGGCCGGATCTGCGAGGTCATCTCGCCGGTGTAGGTCCAGTCCGCGCGCAGAAGCCCCTCGAAGTCGTTGAAGGCCGGGAAGGTGTATTCGGCCCCGGCGCTCGCGGTAGTGCGCGGAATCAGCGGCAGGATGTCGCCCTTGAGGCCCGATGCCGTGACCTCGGCGCTGACCTGATCGGCGGTCAGGCGCGGCTTCACGTAATGGAAGCTCGCGTTGAGGTTGAGCCCCGAAACCGGCGCCGCGCTGGCCTCGACCTCGACGCCCTCGATCCGCGCCGAGCCGACGTTGCCGATATACGAGAAGTTGCCGTACGTCGCGCGAACCGAGGTCTGCAGGTTGTTCCAGTCGATGCGATAGGCGTCGATGTTGAAGGTCAGCTTGCGGTCGAACCACTGCGTCTTGAAGCCCGCCTCGTAGTTCCACAGCGAGTCCGCCGCGTAAGTCTGCGCCGATTCCGGAATACCCGGCGTCAGGTTCGCGCCGCCGGGGCGGAAGCCCTGCGATGCAGTGGCGTAGAACATCACGTCCGGGGTGATCTTGAGGTCCAGATTGTACTTCTGGATCAGCCCGTTCGCATTGGCGGACACCTCGGCATAGGCGCTGGGAACCTGCCCGTTGAAGTAGTTGTAGCCCAGGTTCTCGCCGCCCACGGTCTTCTTGTAGTCGTAGTAGCGCAGGCCCGCCGTCAGCGTCAGCGGCTCGAAGAGATGATAGCTGATCTCGCCGTATACCGCGGTCTGCTTGACCACGTCGGTGACATAGCGCGAGCCGAGATCGACGGTCGGCTGCTGCGGCTCGCCAGTGGCGGGAATGCCCGCGAAGACGAGCGTATCGACGCGGTCGTCGCGGTCCTCGCGGAACAGGCCGAAGGTGTAGGTCAGCGGCCCTTTGCCGTTCGAGCTGAGGCGAAGTTCGTTGACGTAGTTGCGCACGAAGCGCGGCTGGTAGTTGCCGATCGGCTGCTGCCCTGCGGCCCAGTTCTGGTAATCCGCCCGCAACTGCGCGGAGGTCAGCCCCCCCGCGCCGGTCGCGCAGGTGCTCGAACTGGTCGTCGCTCCGGCGCTCGTGCCCTGCAGCAGCGAGCCGCCGTAGGTATTCTGGAATAGCCCGCAATAGCGATTGGACGCCGCGATGCTGGCGTAGTTGTCCGAGTTGTCGTTGGTCTGCCGCACGTCCCAGCGGTAGTACGAATTGTTCAGCGCCAGCGTGCCGATGCCGGTCTCCCACTTCGTCTCCAGCGCATAGAGCTGCAGCTTGTCGTAGGCCGGCGAGGCGACTTTCTGCTCGGACACGAACTCTCCCACCGAAGGCGCCCACTGCGAGGTGCCGTCGAATTTCTGGGTCTGCACGATCGTCATGAAGTTCATGCTGAGCGTATCAGTCGGCTGGAAACCCAGCTGGAAACGCGCGCCTTCGAGCGTCGAGCGGTTGAGGTCCTCCTTGCCGATCGTCGGATCATCGACATAGCCGGGGTTCTGCTGGCGATAGAGCACCAGGCGCGCGGCAAGCATGTCGGAAATGATCGGCACGTTGACCGCACCTTTCAGCGAATAGCCGAACTCGCCGTGCTCCACCGCCTCTCCGCCGAATTCGGTCGCGCCCTCGTACTTGGTGAGGTCCGGCTTCTTGAAGATCACGCGCAGGGTGCCCCCCATCGAGCCCGAGCCGTAAAGCGTGCCCTGCGGCCCGCGCAGAACTTCCACTCGCTCGACATCGAAGAGGTTGAGGTTGGGCGTCACGCCCGAAGGATCGGAGCTGGTGCCCGACGGACCCGTCAGCGGCGTCTCGCCGTAGTACAGGCCTACGGTGCTTTCGCCCGCTGTCTGGATACCGCGAATGGAGATGCGGGTGCGGCCCGATTCACCGGCGATCAGGTTGAGCCCCGGCACCTGCCGCACGACGTCGGCGATGCCCGTGGCGCCGAGGTTCTGGAGGGACTTCTCCGACAGCGCGGTGATCGCGACAGGGGTGTCCTGGACGCGGGTGGCGCGGCGCAGGGCGGTGACGACGATGTCGCCGACGCCATCGCTAACTGCCTGTTGCGGAGCCGTTTCCTGCGCTTGCGCCCCCAGCGGCAGAGCGAACAAGGATACGGAAATCAAGAATGCAGCGCGACCGTATTGAGTGGCCATGATTGCCCCCTGTTGCAGCCGGCCCATGCTCCGCCCGCGATGCCGCCGATGCCTTGGCGATCTCCTGCGCGCTGCGGATTGGACCCGGTTCGTTGTCGAGGTTTCCCCTCCCGACACACGAAAGCTGCGGGCCTTCACCTGTCACGAAGCTGTCACTGCCACGCCCTTTTCCAAAAAGAATCTTGCCCGGCGCGACAGGTTGATGACAGGTTCCATTCACAGACTGCCGAATCAAACGGCATGAAATTGCGCCGGGACAGGGCCGGCACTCAACGATACACAAAGGCACTCAAAGGCACCTCACGGCGTCTGAAAAGTGCCCGAACAGGGACAAGAGGATGCCGCAACTCGTGTGAGGGAGTGAGTTGTTGCGGATACTGATCGTGGAAGACGACGAGCGCTTGGCGCGCGGCATGGAAGCCTCGATGAGCGCGGGCGGCTTCGTCGTCGACGTCGTCGGGAGCGGCGAGGAGGCGCTCGACGTTCTCGCCGCCGAAACCTACAATGCCGTGATCCTCGATCTCGGGCTGCCGGACATCGACGGGCTGGAAGTTCTCCAAACGCTGCGCAGGGGCGGCGACTCGACGCCGGTGCTGATCCTGACCGCGCGCGATGCGGTGTCCGACCGTATCGCCGGGCTCGACCGGGGGGGCGACGACTACCTCTCCAAGCCCTTCCACCCGCGCGAGCTGGAATCGCGGCTGCGCGCGCTGATCCGGCGCAGCCAGGGTACTGCCGACCCGGTGCTGCGCGTCGGCGACCTCAGCCTCGATCGCTCCACCCGCGTCGTCGAACTCAAGCGCTCGGTGCTCGACTTGCGGCGCCGGGAAATGGCGGTGCTGGAGACGCTGATGGGCCGACCCGGCAAAGTCGTGACCAAGCAGCGCCTCAATTCCGAGGTGTTCAACTTCGCCGACGCCGTCGCCCCTAATGCGCTGGAGGTCTACGTCGGCCGCCTGCGCCGCAAGCTGATGCCGGATGGGCCGACGATCCGCACCATCCGGGGCCTCGGCTACATGCTGGAGACCTGATGGCCTCTCTGCGATCGCGCCTGACCGCTGCGGTGATGGTGCCGCTGCTGGCGCTGGCGGTGACCTTCGGCGGCATTACGTGCTGGATGATCCAGCGCTCCGGCGCGGCGACCTCCGACCGCATCCTCGTCGGTTCGGTGCGTCTGCTCAGCCGCGCCGCCGATACCGAGGACGCCGTGCGCGACAAGGTGCTGCCGCTGGCCGTCCATCTGCTCCAGCGCCGCTCCGCGCCCGTCACGCACTACAGCATCTGGGACGGCACGGAGCTGATCGCGGGCGAGCGCGGCCTCGTCCCGCCGCCGCTGTACGACACGCGCACCGGCCGCACCACGCAGCGCCTGCCCGCCGCCAGCTTCCCGCGCACCTACCGCAATACTCCGCTGACCGGCGGCTACGTTGACCCGCGCGATGCCGACGGCGTGATCCAGCCCGGGTACTTGCGCGACAGCACGCTGGGCGGCAAGCCGGTGCGCATCGCCACCGAGATCCGCCGTCTCCACCGCAACGGCCACGCGGTGGTGGTGCAGGTGGCCGACTTCGTGGATGATCGCTGGGCCTACCAGCAGACCTACTTCCTGCGCGTGCTGGGCGCGGGCGTGCTGATCGCGATGACGGCGGTGCTGCTGTTCTACTGGGCCATCACCTGGGGCCTCAGGCCCTTCGCCTCACTCACCGGGCAGATCGAGACCGCCCGCCGCGAGCCGCCGCCGCAGTTCCGCCTCGCGCTGGAGGAGGACGCCCCGCGCGAGGCGCGGCTGCTGGCCGGGTCGTTCAATGCCCTGCTCGCCCGCACCGAGCGCGCGGTGGATTCGCTCAAGCAGTTCACCGCCAATGCCTCGCACCAGATGCGCACGCCGCTCGCCGTGGTGCGCGTCCATCTCGACGTGCTGGAGCGCTACGGCCCCGCCTCCCCACGCGGCGCGGCGGCGCTGGAAGACATCGGCAACGCGGTGCTCTCGCTCGAACGGCTGCTGCTGCAACTGATCGCCCTCGCCCGGACCGAGGAGCAGGGCATAGCCGAGGACGCCACTTTCGACCTTGCTGCCGTCGCCGCCGACCTCGTGGCCTCGCGCATCGACCAGCCGGGCTCGGACGGCCTCGACATCGGTTTCGAGGCGCCGGATCACGGCCCCGTTCTCGCCAGCGGCCACCCGATCCTGGCCGCCGAGATGATCGGCAACCTGTTCGACAACGCGGTGCGCTACAACCGCCCCGGCGGCACCGTCACCGTGCGGGTGCTGCACCGCGCCGGACGTGCGTGCATCGAAGTGGAGGACGACGGCCCTGGCATCGCCCCGCAGGACCGCGAACGGGTGTTCGAACGCTTCTACCGCGCCCGCAGCGAAAGCGATGCTGGCGGCAGCGGCCTCGGTTTGTCGATCGTCCGCGCGCTAGCCGAACGCATGGGCGCAGAAGTCCGGCTGGAGCCCGGCACGGATGGTCGCGGCGTGCTCGCCAGCATCGACTTCGCCGCGCCGCCGAGCCCTGACGACCGGAACGACGAGCACATCACCCAAGCCCAATCGGAAGCGCAACAATTCGCGCTCGCGACAGCTTGCTGACAGGGTTCTCGCGGCAGAACCCTCATCATGAGCCAGGCGCCTTCGGGCACGGCAACAGGATCACCGATGTCCGCAAATCCTTTCGTTCGGTCACTGCGATGATCGAGACTGCCCCCCCGCCTCTCCCCCCTTCCGCCGGCCATGCGCGCAGGCGTCTGCGCCCTCATCTGCAGGTGCGGCTGCTGGCGGGTTTCCTGCTCGGCATGGGCGGCGGCACGCTGGCCGGGCTGTTCGCCAGCGACTCCCCCGCGACCATGCTGCTGATGCGCTGGGTGGTGAAGCCGGTGGAGCAGGCGTTCCTCTTCGCGCTGTTCCTGCTGATCGTGCCGCTGCTGGTGTCGGCCATCGTCAGCGGCATCGCGCGGGTGCGCAACATGGCGGGAATGCGGCGACTGCTGCTCTCCACGCTGGCGCACATGCTGGCGGCCTCGGTCGCGGCGGCGCTGATCGGGCTGGCCATGGTCAACCTGTTCCGCCCTGGCGACGTGGTGCCAGCCGAGATCGGCCAGCAACTCCTCGCGGCAGGTCACTCTTCCGCACCGCCGAGAGGCTTCGGCGCGCTGTTCTCCTACGCCGCCGTGGAACGGCCGATCATGATCGTCATCATCGCCTCGGTGCTCGTCGGCATGACCCTGACTTTCTTGCGCACCCGCCGCAGCGGCCACGTGCTCGCCACCAGTGAGCGGGTGTTCGATGCTGGAATGCATGTACTCGGCTATGTCGCACGGCTGGCGCCGGTCGCGGTCGCCGCCTTCATGTTCGACCTGACACTGGTGTTCGGCTGGCACCTGCTGCTCTACCTCAGCGCCTATGTCGGCGTGGTGGTGGCGGCGCTGATGCTGCAGGTGATGCTGACCTTCTTCGCGGTCGTGTGGATGCGCGGCGGGGTGACCCCGGCGGCGTTCCTGCGCGGAGTGCAGGAGCCGGCAGTCATCGCCTTCTGCACTTCTTCGTCCAACGCCACTCTGCCCAGCGCGCTGAAGGCTGCCGAATTCGACCTGCACCTGCCGCCCCGCGCGGCGCGCCTCGTCCTCGGCATCGGCACCATCGCGAATCAGGGCGGCACCGCGATCTACACCGCTGTGACCGTGCTGTTCATCGCCCAGTTCTTCGGAATGGACCTCTCGCTCGGCAAGCAGGGCGTGGTGCTGGTGGTGGCCGCGCTGGCGGGAATGGGTACGATTGGGGTCCCCGCCGGATCGCTTCCCACCGTTGCCGCCGTTCTCGCGATCACCGGCCTGCCGCCCGAGGGGATTGGCTTGGTGGTCGGCGTGGACCGGCTGCTCGACATGTTCCGTACCATGGTCAACGTGGTTGGCGATATCTCCATCGCGACCGCCGTATCGCGCGACCAGCATGGGCGCTCAATGCCCGTGATTTAGTGTGCCCGCTCCCCCACGCCTGCGGCGCAGCTCGCCAGCGTGACGTATCGCAAATGCTATGGCCCAGTCGCAACGACGAAGCAGTGCCCGGCCAATGCCCTCGAGAAGGGTGGAAGCGGATCGATCGCCGAACATTTGCTCGAAGCGCGGGCGGATGTTGTTCTGGGTGGCTGCGCTGCGACCTTCGCGGGGACCGCTGCCGCTGGGAAATTTAAGGGTAAGACCCTGTGCCAGCAGGCACAGTCGCGTGGCTATCTCGTTGTCCGCAACGCAACCGAACTCGACGCGGTGACGGCCGCTGACCAGTCCAAGCCGGTCCTCGGCCTGTTCTTCGGCCGATGCCGGCATGGGGTAGCGCGGTGGAAGGCGCCGCTGCGATGCTCCAGCGCGTCATTGCAGCGGAGGGCTGAGCCAGCGGGCTGCGCTCGCGCGAACGATGCCGCCGGTAGAGAAGCATCGGGGTTCGCGCATCGGACGCAGCCAGCTGCAGGCGCCGGGTGACGGTCTGGTCGGCGGCTTTGACCTCGGCGATGACGCAGGCCAGCGATCCGTCGCGCAAAGCATCTTCGGCTAGTGCAAGGACTTCGGAATCCTTTCTGCCCTGGGGATTGAGCACCTTGCCGGGCCGAGCCCGACCTGTTCGAAGCCCGGAGCATACAGGTCGATGCGGCTAAGCGCCCACAGCACGGTCATGCCCTGATCGGCAGCAAAGCGCGCGGCGAGGCCCGCAGCAATCAGGGTGGCGGCAGCATCGTCGCTCCAGCTGGCGCTGGCGCCGGCGATCTCGTGAAGCGCAGCGCCATCAAGGCCGCCGCTGGCGAGGCGCGTGTCGATTTGCGGCAGGCCGAACGGCAGCACCGGGCCGCGCGCTGCCTGCACCTGCGCGATCTGGGCGCGTAGTGCGGCAAGGTGCTCGGCAGGCAGCCGGGAGGGAAGGGCGGTTTGCAGGATTATTGGTCAACAGCGACTCATGTGTTCGCTATATGTTTCATTCTGGCCGCCGCTGCGTCAAGGTGTCGGGCCATGCAAACGAGGGAGGAGGCCGCTAAGCAACGGGTTGAGAAAGAAAAAGAAATTTCAGGTAAACCGTTGTGCTCAGTAGTGTCCTCAAGGAAGGGGACGCGCTCGGGGGCTGTTGATGGGCGGGTTTCCTCGCGGTTCGCGCGCAGTTGTGTGACGCGGTATTGTTCGGCGAGAGCGTGTTCACTGGCTGAGCGCCGGGCCCCGTGCCCGGCACTCATAAGCTGCTCAGCCACAACCACGTGGATCAGAGCACGGTCGATCCTAACGTCCCGCGCCTTAGCCTGCCCGCAACACGCTCGCAGCGGGCGGATTGCGGCTGCAGGATAGGATCAAGCCTGTTTCCGCGTGGGCTCTGCAAATCCGCTGGGCCGCGCGACTTTTTGCTGTTCAGCTGCCCGCCGGTCGGTGTAGCGCTTGTAAACGTGCCCGCCTGCGACTGCGGTGATGAGGCCAAGGGGGCCGAGGCGGCGTATCACCATCGGCGCTGCAAAGCCGAGCAAAGTTCCTCCAGTGCCGCTCACCCCTGGACGTGCTTTGCGGCCTTGTTTCCTGCGATTGCGCTGATGACCTTGCCAAACATGGGAATCCTCCTTGTGTGCGTTATGCAAGAGACCGGCCGAGAATGGTTCCGCGCGCGATGTTATCCGGGTAATTCGGGCACCGGATGCGTTTCACATATCCACAGGCTGTGGACAAAGCGGCCTCAAGGCGCGTTCAGCGTGAGTATGCGACTTTGAACGCGGTTTCGGCTGTTCCATGGTGGAAGGCCGCGAAGCTCGAAAAAAACGTAGCTTTGCGAACCATAGACATCGACAGGACGAACTTCTCATGAACAACAGCGATCTCGCCGACGCCATCGCCAACGATCACGGCATTACGAAAGCCGACGCCCGTAAGATTGTCGACGCCGTCTTTGAGGCCATCGGCAGCGCGGCGGCCAAGGGTGAGGAAGTCTCGCTCAACGGCTTTGGCAAGTTCAAGGTCAAGGACAGCCCTGAGCGTGAAGGCCGCAACCCCGCTACCGGCGAGGCAATGACCATCAAGGCTTCGAAGAAGCTGACCTTCACGGTCGCCAAGGCGGTCAAGGACAAGCTCAACGGCTGATACAATACGGTGGCGGCACCGAGCCGAGCGCCGGCGCCGCCACCATGCATGATTTCCTTGACCAGCTTCCGAGGCCGAGCGGCATGATCGTACGGATAACAGTGGGCAGCAACGCTGATCTTCTTGAATGGTCGGCTCTGCGCACGTCGCTCTGGCCAGATGGCTCGGAAGCAGAGCACCAGGAAGACGTGGTTCAGCTAATGGCGGAGCCGCAGCCTTTCATTGGCTTCCTGGCGCGCGATAAGCACGGCGCGCTTGTCGGATTTGCGGAAGCCGCAATGCGCGTCGATTACGTCAACGGCTGCGAAACTTCACCGGTCGCTTTCCTTGAAGGGCTATACGTCGTGGAAGAATGCCGGCGACAAGGCATCGGGCGCGGCTTGGTGGACGCCGTGGAAGCATGGGCTCGTAGCATGGGCTGCGCTGAACTCGCCTCGGATGCCATGTTGGACAACACCGTGTCGCATGCGATGCACGCAGCGCTGAAATTCGAGGAAACCGAGCGAGTGGTGTATTTTCGCAAGGTCCTGACGCCGATGCCGCTGTTAAGCTGAACTGCTCCAGATGAAGCTTCGGATGTCGATTGACACCTTTTTCCGCAGCTTGTTCACCGTGTTATCAACAGGCCGTACATCTATGGGGCATGCCGGGCATTGATGCTGATCGGCCGCCGCCAATCCGACGATAGGAGTATCTGCTGGCCGATCGTCTCATAGGAACACGCGCCGTTGACGCATTGTCGTAGTCGGGCGTGCCTCAGATCGAGGTGTTCGCTATATTTACCCTTGAAAAGCACTGCAACCGCGTCGATCCATGACAAATTGCCATAAAGGCAATAGCTCAACGTCGTCGTTATAAATCCGAGAGGGGCAAATCGATGCCTGACACCGAACCGACTTCCGATATTGCTGCACTCACCGTTCAACTTCTGAGCGCGTATCTCGCCAACAATACGGTCAGTGCCGATGATCTTGCCGGGCTCATTCGCTCGACACGGGCCGCTCTGGTCGAAGACAGCACCCCTGAACAAGCAGAACCCGAAACACCTATCTTCACGCCCGCGGTTTCAGTGCGCAAGAGCCTGGCGTCGGCGGATCACATTCTCAGCCTCATCGACGGCAAACCTTACAAAACGCTCAAACGTCACCTGGCGAGCAACGGCCTCACCCCGGAACAATACCGTGAACGCTACAACCTGTCCTCGACCTATCCTATGGTCGCGCCGTCATTCGCGGCGCGGCGCCGCGAGATCGCCGAAAAAATCGGATTGGGGAAACGCGAGGCGGCTGCTGGCAGTTCGGCTATGCCAAGCCCAACTTCCGCCGACGTAAGCGCAGATCTGAGCCCTTCAAGTGAACCCGCATCCGCGCCGGTAAAGCCCAAGCCCGCTGCAAAGACAAAATCGGCGGCAACGCCGAAGCCAAACCAGCGCAAAGCTGCGTCGAAAACTGATGTGCGGCAAGCACCCGCTTCTTCGGTCGCCGCCCCTTCTTCCGAGCCCGTGAAGGAGGCAGCGAAGGCTGCGGCGGAGCCTGCTCCGGTATTGCCAAAGCGGCGCATCGTAAAAAAGGCTGGGAAAGGGCTCGCGAAATCTCCGTCTGCCGCGGCTGAAACGGGAGCCGTCCCAGCGGTCGAGATACCTTCGAACACTGCTGAGCCGGAAACCGCCGCGCCAAAGGTCGAAACCGCTGCTGTTGCCTCTGCCGAAACGAGGAAGCCAGAAAAGGCCGCGACCGGCGCCAAGACGCGGAGGAAGCAGCCGGTAAAGCGTATGACACGGACACCTCAGCCAGCGAGAGGGTCTGCTGCCTCAATTCCAGTGGTGGAAGAAACTGCCGAAGTGGTCGAAAAGCCGAAGCGCCGGCGCAAGCTCGGCCTATTCGGGAACGAGGCCGCTGAGGCAACCACTGCGGTTGAAACGACCGTACCCGCTGTCGCGGAGGCTAAACCGCGCCGTAAGCGTCAGGCCACTAAGGCCAAGTAAAGCTGTCGGACCCGCCACTCTGCCGCGACAGGCGGCAGAGTGGGATGGGGAGGTTGGCGTTCCCTACCAGACAGCTTCGCACTACCGACGATCCAATGGTAGTTCCTGGTCGCCAACCCATAACGCCGAACCGAAGCCGTTATCCATTCTCGCCACCACGCGCTCCTTTAGATCTGACGAAGCGGCGCGCCTTGCAGGGACATTGGCCTTCGATACAACACCGTAACCTCGTCATGTGCCGAGAACGTTCCTATCTGTCTGGGGCATGTGAAGCTGATCGAAGGAACGCCTGAGAATGCCCCAGCAGTTGAAGATCGATTTCGTGTCCGATGTGGCCTGTCCCTGGTGCGTCATCGGACTGAAGGGCCTGGAAGCCGCCCTTGAGCGGCTCGAGGGAGAAGTCACTGCCGAGATCCATTTCCAGCCGTTCGAACTGAATCCGAACATGGGGAGCGAGGGGCAAAACCTGCGTGAGCACATTGCCCAGAAGTACGGATCCACGCCCGAACAGTCGGCCGCGAGCAGGGCGGTGCTTCAGGAGCGCGCCGCAAGCGTCGGCTTCACAATTGCGATGAACGACGAGAGCCGCATCTACAATACGTTCGACGCGCATAGGCTGCTGCATTGGGCGGGAGAACAGGGCCGCCAATCCGAACTCAAGCACGCGCTGTTCGAGGCGTACTTCACTCAGGGCGCCAATGTCTCGCGCCATGAAGTGCTGCTGGACGTGGCCGCGCGTGCAGGCCTCGATACGTTGCGCGCGGCGGAAATCCTTGCCGGAGACGAATTCGCTTCGGCAGTCCGTGATGACGAGGAACTCTGGCGCTCGCGGGGGATCTCGAGCGTCCCGGCGATAGTCATCGACGAGAAGTACCTTGTGTCGGGCGGCCAGCCAGTCGAGGTGTTCGAGGACGTGTTGAAAAAGATTGCCGCAGAACGGGTTGCAGTCACTCAGTAGCCCTGGACGGCACCTTGATGCAGGCCGATGTCGTTACCTTTGCGGCTTCGGTATGGCTGGCTCCGTCCGGGTGAAGTCGATGAAGGCCCGGAGCGGAGGGGGAAGCTGGCGGCGGCTGGAGTAATAGAGCATCGGCCCCGAAAACGGCTCGTCCCACTCGTCGAGAATCCTTTCCAGGGCTCCTGACTGCCTGGCTGGCCCGAGCCAGTCTTCGAAAAGCCGCACGACACCAAGGCCAGCCGCCGCCGTCTCGACCAGCAGGTCGCATGCCGATCCGGGCTGGATGAGCAGGGGGCCGGGAGGGTCGAGGCGGATCACTTCGTCGCCGCGCTCGAACTCCCAGGTGGCCCGTGCGCCACTGGAGAAGCGCAGGCGCAGACAAGCGTGGTCGAGGAGTTCACGGGGATGGGCGGGGCGGCCATGGGCGTCCAGATAGGCGGGAGCCGCCGCCGTGATTATCCTCTGCGACCGTGGCCCGATCGGTACGGCAATCATGTCCTGCTCCAGCCGTTCCTCGTAGCGGATGGGCTGGCGGGGGCGCCGCTCTTAATACCGTGCGCACTATCGCGGTCTTCCAGTCAGCCCGTGCTGGCCGCGCAAGTGAGCTTGGTCGCGTCAGAAGGTCGTAGCGGTCCTGAAGCCGAGCAGAACTGCGGTTCGCTGGCTCGAATTGCCGCCGGGATGGACGATCACCTGCGCATCGGGTTCAAGCAACAGGCCCGGCATCACGTTGATGGCGTAGAATCCCTCCACCCCATATTCCCGCCCGCGCACCGGCGTGTCCGTGCCGGTGGCGGCGCGGATGATCTTGTCCTGATTGGTAATGCGATCGTTGATGTGCGCCGTGCCGAAGGCGAGGCCGATCTTGTCCTTCGGGCGCGCCTTGAAGATGCCCGAGTATTCCAGCCCCATGCCCAGCGCATTGCT
>NZ_JABXWS010000165.1:0-445 GCF_015594425.1 Novosphingobium sp. HR1a | reverse complement strand
GTTTAGAGTCCTCTTTCGGGGAGGAACCCCTCCGACTTCCAGTCGGATACTGGCTTCAGCCGTAGACTCGCGTGCAAGCCTGTAACCTCGGGAAAAACGGAAGACCGCCTGAAGGGCGTAAGTCTTCCGTTTTTCCCGAGGTTACAGGCTATGCGCTACAAGAGCGGTTGTCACACGACATTCCATCATCGCTATCATCTCGTCTGGGCACCCAAGTATCGCTTCAAGGTGCTCCATGGCGACGTGCGCCTGCGGGTCCGGGAAATTATCAGGCAAGTTTGCGCCGAGATGGGCGTGACGATCATCAATGGGGCACTGTCGAAGGACCACGTGCACATGTTCGTCGAAATCCCGCCGCACGTTTCCGTCAGCGATTTCGTCCGCCGTGCCAAGGGGCGATCGTCACGGAAAATCCAGCAGGAGTTCGAGCACATCCGCAAGCGGT
>NZ_JABXWS010000094.1:0-74940 GCF_015594425.1 Novosphingobium sp. HR1a | reverse complement strand
ATTGGGGGCAACGCTTCTGGCAACGCGGCTACTTCTCGACTACCTCCGGCAACATCACCGATGACATCATCATGCGGTATCTCGAAAAGCATACCCACAAGGATGGCTTCAGCCCCGCCGCATGATCCTACCGGCGTCAGCCGGTCAGTCATTCAGCGCACTCTGGCTGCTGAACTCCGAGGCGTGGAAGAGGGCGGACAGGGCATGTGACCCATCGTCGCGCGCGGCGGTCAATTGCTGCTCCGCGCCGAAATAGACACCGAGTTCGGTATCGCGCATGAGCGGCGTGCCGCCCTGCAGAACCAGGCTCTGATGCTGGGTGTTGAGCACGGGATCGGCCTGGTGCGAATTGCTGAAGAAGCCGCCCAAGATATACCTTCCCTGCAACGTCCCGCCGATCTTGGGCTTGTAATCGAGTTCGACGGGCACGGAGACGCCGTTCGCGCCGCTGAATCCGACGTAGAAATCGCGGTTCGTGGCGAGATTCTTCGGGTTGAAGCTGTAGATAGCGGTCTTGAGCGACCAGCCCGCGCCAAAGTCATAGACCAGCCGCGCACCCCATTGCGAGGCCGGGGTGACGACCCAGCTGTTGTTGGCGACGCGAATATTCTCGCCCAGGCAGCTATAGCCGTTGACGAAGTCGCACTGGCCGATGTCGAAATCCTCGTCCATCAGCATCCTGCCAACTTTAACGTCCACGCGTCCCAGGGCGACCTGGTAGGAAAACTGGCTGACCCGCCACAGTTCGCCGCGCCCCTGGATCGCCATAGGGTTGACCAGCGCGTTCACGCCCGACGCCGTGTTGAAGGCCTGGCCATAACGTCGGGTCAGCAGGACCCTGAAGGTGCCAGGCAACGATCCGGTAAGCGAGTGAAGGTCGGCAACGGCGCCGATGTTGAACTGTCCGGCGGTGACGAACCGTCGCCGTGATCCCCCACGGACATTGTCGAGGCTTTGAGTGGTGTTGGCGAGGATCGGCGTGATTCCGATGTCGACGAGCTTGTGCCGCAACCCGAACCAGTCACCGAGCAAATGCGGGGTGTCGGGCGTTTTCCCGTTCGCGGCATCATGTTCCGTAGCTGGTGGCAGGTGGTGCGCGGTCGAATTATCGGCGCCCGCCGCATTGTCCGCGCCGTCTGGGATAGGGCCGTTCGATTGCTCTACGAGCATGCGATCCGCTGTGACGGGCGGTATCGCTGCGACATAGTGGACGATCGTAAGTGGCTGAACAGGAAGGGAGAACATGGCGGATACTGCAAACTCGGGTTACCTCAGACCGCTTGTTGCGAACCGAGGGTTGCCAATTTATGGAACCGGTTCCATACACATTTGGTCACGATTATCGAGTCCTTTCCCATGACCTCTTCTTCACGTTCGGCCCCAGGCAGCCGCTGGCCACGCCGAATACTTAGCGTGTTGCTGCTACTGTTCTCGCTCCCCCTTCTCGTCGGCGGCCTGTGGCTGATAGGCCTCGGGGGGTCCTTCTATTATGCCATTGCCGGAGCGCTGTTCCTGGGTTGTTCCGCGCTGCTCTGGCTGAGACGGACCCGCAATGCCATGTGGCTTTATTGCCTGCTCGCGCTCGGTTCGATCCTTTGGTGCTATTCCGAAGTCGGGTTCGACTGGTGGCAGATCACTCCGCGCCTGGGCGTGATCGGCATCCTGGCGGCCGTGTTGTTGGTGATCCCGTCGATTTCGCGCGGGGTCCGCACCCCGCTGGTCGCGACGGTGGTGATCGGCGCCGCCTACATGGGGATCGCGGTTGCGCAGGACCCGCACAGCTTCGAAGGCGATCTCACCGCCAACCAAAGCCAGGTCGATGCCGCGATGGCGGCGGTCCAGCCGGCGGGCGACTGGCGCGCCTATGGCCGTAGCCAGGGCGGAGATCGCTTCTCGCCGCTCGACCAGATCACGCCGGCCAATGTCGACAAGCTCAAGGTCGCCTGGCAGATCCACACCGGCGACGAAGTGCGTCCCAACGATCCCAAGGACGCCACCTTCGAGGATACGCCGCTGGCGGTGAACGGCACCGTCTATCTGTGTTCGACGCACCAGAAGGTGATCGCCGTTGACGGCGCCACCGGCCATGTCCGCTGGCAGTTCGATCCCAAGGTCTTCGGCAACAAGACCTTCCAGCACATGACCTGCCGCGGCGTCTCGTATCACGAGACCCCCGCCAACGCGCTCGACAGCCAGGGCAAGCCGGCCCCGGCCGAATGCGCCGCGCGTATCTATCTGCCGACCAACGACGCCCGCCTGATCGCGCTCGACGCCAAGACCGGCCAGGTCTGCAAGGGGTTCGGCACCAACGGCACCGTCGATCTGAACAAGGACATGGGCATGTCCAAGGTCGGCTTCTACGAGCCGACATCGCCGCCGATCGTTTCCGATCACGTCCTCGTCCTGGGCGGATCGATCACCGACAACTATTCCAGCAATGAACCCTCGGGCGTGATCCGCGGCTACGACGTCTACACCGGCCGGCTGGTCTGGGCGTGGGATTCGGGCGCGATCGACGAGAATCACCTGCCCGGCAAGGGCGAGAGCTTCAAGACCAACTCGCCCAACGCCTGGGCACCGCTCGCCTTCGACGCAAAGGCGGGGCTGGTCTACCTGCCGATGGGCGTGAGCACCCCCGACGTATGGGGTGGCAACCGTTCGCCGTCCGTGGAGCGCTACAGCAGCTCAATCGTCGCGCTCAACGTCAACACCGGGCATCGCGTCTGGTCGTACCAGACCGTTCACCACGATCTGTGGGACATGGACATTCCCGCCCAGCCCTCGCTCGTCGATCTGCGTCGGAATGGAAAGGTCGTCCCGGCGCTCTTTGCCCCCACCAAGAGCGGCGACATCTTCGTGCTGAACCGCCTGACCGGCAAGCTGCTGGTCGATGCGCCCGAAACGGCGGTCCCGCAGGGCGGCGCTCCCGGCGAGCGTCTGTCGCCGACCCAGCCGTTCTCTCAGCTGAGCTTCCGTCCGAAGGCCCCGGTTACCGGCGCCGACATGTGGGGGGCGACGATGTTCGACCAGCTCGCCTGCCGGATTCAGTTCCACCAGCTGCGTTATGAAGGGCCGTTCACACCGCCGAGCACGCAAGGGACGCTCGTGTTCCCGGGCAACATCGGCATGTTCGAATGGGGCGGTGTCGCGATCGACCCCGAGCGCCAGATCATGGTCGGCAACCTGAACTACATGCCGTTCGTGTCCAAGCTGCTGCCGCGTGGCCCGCAAAATCCGTCCTATGCCACGCCGCAGCACCCGCCGGGACCGGAAGGCGGCCTGCAGCCGATGCTCGGCACGCCTTATGGCGTCGCGCATGGCCCGCTGTTCTCGCCGATCGGCCTGCCCTGCTTCCGTCCGCCCTGGGGCGCCGTGGTCGCGGTCGATCTGCGCACGATGAAAACCGCCTGGCAGGTCCGCAACGGCACCATCCGTGACAGCGCGCCGCTGCCGATCCCGCTGCGTCTGGGCGTGCCCAGCATCGGCGGACCGCTGATCACCCGTGGCCGCGTGATGTTCCTGACCAGCACGCTCGACCAGTACATCCGCGCATATGCGGTTGATAGCGGCAAGCTGTTGTGGGAGGACCGGCTCGGCGCCGGTGGCCAATCGACCCCGATGACGTACGGGGCCGGCGGGCGGCAATACGTGCTGACCGCGGATGGCGGACACGGTCCGCTCGGCACCAAGCACGGCGATCTGGTCACCGCCTATACCCTGAAGTAGGAAAAAGGATTATCGGAGCAATCCGATGACCAAGAAGAACGCCTCGAACACCGTCACCATCAACGACGTCGCCCGCCGCGCGGGGGTCGGCAAGGTAACGGTGTCGAGGCTTCTCAATTCCCCCTCGACAGTTGCGCCCGCCACGCGCGAGGCGATCAGGCGGGCGATCGAGGAACTGGGCTATCTGCCTTCCAGCGCAGCCCGGGCGCTTGCATCGAAGCGTAGCCACCTGATCGGAGCCGTAGTGCCCACGCTCGACAATCCGATCTTTGCCAATTGCCTGGACGGCTTGCAGAAGGAGGTGGCGGCCGCCGGATCGACGCTGCTGCTCGCGACCAGTAATTATGACGGTCTGCGGGAAGCGGAAGCGGCGCGGATACTCATCGAACGCGGCGCCGAGGCGATCATGCTCGTCGGTGCCGCGCGCGATCCTGCCCTTTATGCGTTGCTCGACCAGCAGGGCGTACCCTATTGCCTGACCTGGACCGCTGATCCGGATATCGACGCAAGCTGGGTCGGTTTCGACAATGCGGCGGCCAGCACCTCGGTCATCCGATATCTGTTCGAATTGGGCCATCGCCGTTTTGGCGCGATCGCCGGCGTTACCGCAGGTAACGATCGCGCCTTCGCCCGACTGCAGGCCCTCGTCGATTTCACGGCCGCGCATGGCTGTACGCTGGCCGTGAGCGAACAGCGCTATACGGTCGATCGCGGAGCGGTTGGCCTTTCCGAAATCCTCGCGGACCAGCCGACCGCGATCATTTGCGCCAACGACATTCTGGCGATCGGCGCGATGGCGGAGGCGCAACGGCTGGGATTTCGGGTTCCGGACGATATCTCGATCGCCGGCTTCGACGACATGGAAATCGCCGCCTGCATGAACCCGCCGCTGACGACGGTGCGGGTGAATGCCTCGGAAATAGGGCGGGCGGCCGCGCAAGCCCTGCTCGGCCAGATTGGCGGCGAGAGCAGATCCATGAAGCTGGTCGAAACCAACCTGATCGTCAGGGCATCTTCGGCGGCTCCACGCAGTTTACCGGATACGACGCTGGCATAGTCGCGCTCGAATATCCTGCCCGCCTTGCCCGAGCGGCTCTCCAACGCGGCCCGGCGGGAACTGGAAACATTGGGCGTCCGCGTGCTGACCGAGGTTCCCGTTACCGAAGTGACCGCCGATGCACCAAGAGCGGCGAACATATCCCGGCAGACCTCATGGTGTGGGGCGGCGGGGGTTCGCGCCACGCCGATCGCCGGCAAGCTCGGCACGTTGGAACTGACGCGCACGGGCCAGATCCTCACTACCCCTACGCTGCGGTCGGTCTCGGACCCGCGCGTTTTCGCGATCGGCGACTGTGCATCCTGCACGCTGCCGGGAAGCGAACGTCCTGGCTTCGGCCATTTTCCTGCCTCAAGCCTGAGGGGTAAATAGCGCCTTCAGGTCAGGGCGCTGGGCGTAGAAGGCCGCCAGTCGCTCTGCCCGACGGCCGGGTGTTCTGGCGGTGCCGATACGAAGGCCGAATAGCTTTAAAAGTCCACGCAGTTGGTTGGCCATGGATGTCCGCGCGGTGATGAGCTGGGCACGGATGCGCAGCTCGGCCCGGGCGATATGCGTGGCCAACGCCATCATGTGGACTCGTTTGAACCAGCCGGTGCGTGCCAACTGAGCAAGTCCCTCTGCGTCGTGGACATCGCCCTTGTTCACACGTGCAGATAGGACGCCCTTGGCGCGCCGCGCACATATACACTCCACCGCGACACCACGCTCGGCCAGTCCATGATAGAGAAAGGTCGATCGCGTTTCTGTTTCCAACACTACGCGCACGAGATCCGCGCAATGCCGGGGCAGCCACTTGGCCAAAACATCGGGATCGCTCGCGACAACATCGCATCGGAAAAACTTTACCATCGGCATCGACCACGCAGATATGCGTCGTCTTGTCACTCACGTCTAATCCTGCATCGACATCGGGCACCCTCCTGCATTGAAGCGCCAAGGCGACTTCGTACCATGCACGAGGGTGGCTACGTGAATTATGCGGTGTCCTATGATCCGGCGTTCGCTCCCCGTCAGTCACGCATCAGCCCCAGCGTCAGACAGCAGCCTGATCCCAAAGCCGCATCAACGACGTAATCGCTGCGTCAATCTGCGATAAAGGTACGCCATCTCTGGCTTCGACTGACATACCGCTCAGGAAGGTGCTAAACATCCGTGCCATTGCGGCCGTGTCAGTACTTGGTGACAACTCTCCGTTCGTTCTGGCTCTCTCGACATGCCGTTCGATCCCTTGGCGGTTGCGTTGACGCTCCTGTACCAGGATCGCCTCGACCTGCCGATTTTCTGGCGAGCAATTGTTGGCGCCAAGCATGATCAAGCAGCCTGGGGGATGCGACTGCGCCGTTTGCATAGCGGCCGATTTGCGCAATGCCGTCTCGATCGCATTGCGCGGGGCGAGCGTATCGTCCTTGAGGCTTGCGGTCACTTGACCATAGGATCCGATATAACGGTCCACGACATCCTGGAACAGCGCCTCCTTGGACGTGAAAGCCGCATAGAAGCTGGCCGACGATAGCCCCCCCATGCTGGACCTGAGCTGCGACAAGGATGTCGGCTCATAACCTTGGGCCCAGAAAAGCGTCATGGCCGCATCGATGGCGCCGTCTCGGTCAAAAGTGCGTGGGCGTCCTGTGCGCGGCATGCCATCCTCATTTATGGACTGATCAATCTATAAATCATTGCCATTCGGCTGTCACCTGCGTAGTTGTGGATCGATCAATCCATAAGTGTGAAGGTTTCCATGCCGAACGAAGAATGCAACCGGGCAAGTGATCCCATGCCAGTTTCCGCACTTCTCGCGCTTGCGATGACTGGCTTCATCTGCATCGCCACCGAAACCTTGCCGGCTGGACTGCTGCCGCAAATATCCTCGAGCATGGACATTTCATCAGCGCTCGCGGGACAAACTGTTACCGCTTATGCCGTCGGTTCGCTGATCGCTGCCATTCCGCTCAGCATTGCGACGCAGGGGTGGCGGCGGCGCAGCGTGTTGTTGCTGACGATTGTCGGTTTCCTCGTCTTCAATTCGATCACTGCACTCTCGCACGACGTTGTGCTCACGATGGCCGCCCGCTTCATGGCCGGCATGTCGGCGGGGTTGGCCTGGAGCCTGCTGGCGGGATATGCGCGCCGGATGGTTGCACCCGAACAACAGGGCCGAGCGATGGCGATTGCCATGGTTGGAACGCCTGTAGCCTTGTCACTCGGTGTTCCCTTCGGAACTTGGCTGGGTGCCGCAGTCGGCTGGCGTTCTGCTTTTGGTGTGATGTCACTGCTGACGATCGTGCTGATCTTGTGGGTGCTGGCGAAGGTTCCCGATTATCCCGGTCAGGCCCGCAGTGCGCGAATGCCGCTTTACCGCGTTCTCACGACACCGGGGGTCCGTCCCGTCCTGGGCGTCGTCGTCAGCTGGATGCTCGCACACAACATCCTTTATACCTACGTGGCGCCGTTCGTGACGCCTGCTGGCCTGGCAGACCGTGTGGATCTCGTCCTGCTCACATTTGGCATGACCGCGTTGGCCGGAATATGGGTGACCGGGAAGCTGGTGGACCATTTCCTGCGGTCGACCGTGCTGGCGAGTCTTGCTTTGTTTGCACTGGTCACGGTGACACTTGTGCTGGGCGCTAGGTCCGTCATCGTCATCTACGCCTGCACTGCGATCTGGGGGCTGACTTTTGGCGGCGCGGCAACTTTGCTCCAGACCGCCCTCGCAGATGCTGCCGGCGACAGCGCGGACACGGCTCTGTCGATGAATGTCGTTGCCTGGAACGGTGCGATCGCAGCGGGAGGCCTTGCTGGCGGTTTTATGCTTGAGACTTGGGGTGTCGCAGCATTTCCCTGGGCCATGCTCGCGTTGACATGCGTTGGCTTCGTGGTTGCATGGTCATCACGTGCGCACGGCTTTCCCACAGGAAGCCGCACGGGAGACATGACGGTCATAAGTCATTGATTTTATGCGTCTGCTTGGGTGGCGTGCCTCGACTTTCGGCCTCCCTTGCTTGAGCGAGCGAAGCTGCGGGAATGACAGCTTTCGCCTAGGTCGTGAACTGAATGGCCACTCTTGCCGTAACGGGCCATGTCGATACGCTGTACCTTCTGAAAGTCTGCGAAGACACGAGGAATCCTGACTGCACCGCTTTCAAGCGTGGTCCTCACAACCGACGGCGCATCGAAGTAGACGACCTCAATTTCGTGGTTAGCCATATTTTTCCACTGCGGATGAATTGGCCCGCGGGCGCCAAGTGGGTTGGCGAGCAGCAATCCTGTCAGGAGCGGAATGCGCACCCGCAAGGCAGGAACTGTCATAGAGCGATTGTGATTCCCCTCGGCGCTGCGCAGTTTAGGCAACCCTTAAACGAGGTGGAATCGCTCGTGCGCCCCGGCTGCTCCCAGAGGTAAGTTGTGATTTGCCAATGTTTGGCCATCGACCTTTATTGGGCGGCGGCCCTCGACCTATAAGGCGCATGACACAGGGAGCGCCCAGGCCGGTATGGTGCTTCGCAACCCGTGTATATTAGCTGGCACGCGAGGAACCTGTCGATGCGTATTCTCTTGGCCGAGGACGATCCCCAGGCGGCCGAATTTGTCGCGCGTGGGCTTCGCGATCTCGGTCATAGCGTCACCGTGGCCGCAGACGGCCGTGATGCGCTCCAGATAACCCAGTTGCACGACCACGATGTCCTCGTGCTGGATAGGATGATGCCCGTACATGACGGGATACAGGTCTTGCGAGCCTTGCGTAGCGCGCAGGTGCATGTTCCCGTGCTGCTGCTTACCGCACTGGGCCGCATAGAAGACCGGGTCGAAGGACTGGAAGCGGGCGCGGATGACTATCTTGTCAAGCCGTTCGCGTTTGCGGAACTGGCTGCGCGCGTCCAGGCGCTGGGTCGCCGCAGTTCAAACGCCGGTGGTAGCACGACCCAACTCATGTGGGGGGTACTTCGGATGGATTTGCTCAGGCGCGAGGTGACTTGCGGCGGCGAGCGGATAGCGCTCCAACCACGCGAATTCGCCCTGCTTGAAGAACTGATACGGGGTGGTGGCAAGACCATTACCCGGACCATGCTGCTGGAAACGGTCTGGGAATTCCATTTCGACCCGCGAACCAACATTGTCGAGACGCACATGAGCCGGCTGCGCGGCAAACTTGCGGAAGGCGGCGCGAAAGACATCATCGAGACCGTTCGCGGAGTCGGCTACCGGATGCGCGCGGTGTGATCCGCTTGCACAAGAGCGCGACACTGCGCATGGCGCTCGCCTACACAGCCTGTCTCACCCTGGGTGTCATGGGGCTGTGGGGCGGCGCCTTCTGGACCATGCGCCACGCCTTTCAGCAACAGCTCGACGTGGATCTCGACGACGAGGCCGACCGTCTCCTTGCCGAATTCCGCAAGGGCAGCACACCGGCGCTGGTCGGAGCGGTCGGCTCCCGCGTTCGGCTGAACACCAGCGACGAGCTGATCTACGCGCTCTACGACCGGAAAGGGCAGGAAATCGCGGGAAACCTGCCCCATCTACGCCCCCGTCCGGGCAAATACACGATGCAGTTCGAGGACCGCGACGAGGGGCTGGATACGATCCGTGTCGTGGCGCGCGACGTGCCCGGTGGCCTGTTGCTTCTTGTCGCGGCCGACAGCGAGCGGATGGACCGGATCGACCGGAGGATGGAGACGTCGTTCGTCGGGGCATTGCTGGGCGTTCTGGCGCTGGGGCTTCTGGGCGCCTTTCTGTTTGCCCGACTGTTGCATGACAAGCTCGGGCGAATTGCCTTGCAAGCCTATGCCGTCGCCGACGGTGCCGTATCCGCGCGCATGCCGGTCAGTGACAGGGGTGACGAATTCGACCATCTGGCGGTAAGCCTCAACCATATGCTTGCGCGCATCGAGGCTCTGATCGCAAATCTCCGTCTGGTCTCCGGCGCGCTGGCGCACGATCTGCGCACGCCGCTCACCCGGCTGCGCCAGCGCATCGAGGATGCGGCCGACTCATGCCAGGAGGGGCGTGTGCAGGATGAACTCGACCGGGCGACGCGGGAGGTGGAGGATGTGCTCGGCCTGTTCGGCGCTATCCTCCAGTTGAGCGAGGTGGAGGGCGGCGGCGCGTTGCAGATGCAGCCCTTTGATGTGGCCGAACTCGCAGACAGGGTTGCCGAGACGTACGAACCGGCATTCGCCGAAGACGGAAGGCGCCTTGGCTGGCTGGTGGAGCCGGGGATGACCATCGTCGGCTCGTCGAGCCTGATCGCGCAAAGTCTTTCCAACCTTCTCGAGAATGCGAGCCGTCACACGCCTGTCGGCAGTGAGGTCGAGATCACCCTGGCTTCGGGAAATGGCGAAGTGCTGCTGTCCGTACGTGACAATGGTGCGGGAATCGATTCCGCGGACCGCGCGCGGGCGCTTGAACGTTTCGTGAGGCTCGACGCCGCAAGATCGACGCCCGGCTTCGGACTGGGGCTGCCGCTGGTCGATGCCGTGGCTCGGCGCCACGGTGGCTGGCTCGAACTGGCGGACGCTCGGCCCGGCCTGCGCGCCACGATGCATCTGCCCTGCCGAGGTGTGAGTAATGGGGCCTGACCCTGGGCGGGTGATCCGCGCGCGGGACCTTCACCGGCTTGCCGACATTGGGAAATGGTAATTGGAGCATCGCGGGTTCCTGCGCTTTATTGCAGGCAGCGACGAAAGGCGACCGGCTTGCCGTCGGCGGTCTCCGGCCAAAGGAGCCGAACGCAGCGTCGATGCCGGCCCGCCGGGTCCTGCAATGGAGTATCCTGCATGAAGTGCACTTCCCCCCGCCTTGCCGCGATGGCCATCGCCATCCTTGGAGGGACCGTCTCGATGGCGGCGCTCGCTGCGCCTCAACATCTTGCAACGCCTGCCCATGCTCCGAAGGCGACTGCGCTCGTGGCGCATACCATGACGCGAAACCCTGGCCTGCTCGACATTCTGCTGCATGTGACCCCGCCGGGCTCGAATACGAATTCGGTCGTGGCGGCGCATCTTCCCGATGATCTGGGTGAAATTTCCGGGGACGATGATCTCGGAGTGGCCCGGACCGGCAAGCCGCTGGTCGAAGTGCAGAAGGATGGCGTTCGCATCGGAGTGCTGCTGCAACTGCGCGATGCCCGGCGTCGGCCGATCGGTGCCGTGGGAATCATGGCGCCCTGGCACGAAGGCGACAGCCAGAAGGCTGCTCTGGAGCGTGCGGTACGCATTCGTGACGAAATGGCGCGGCAAATCCCGTCACGCGCCGCGTTGTTCGGCTAGGGGCGCCGCCATGCCCCTTGGCAGGTCGGTATTTCCCCCATGATGCCGGCCTGCCACCCTCGTCCAATCCGGTCCGGCATGGTCTTGCGCCATGGCCGGGCCGGATTGATCTGCATCAGCCGTGATGGCTGGCCGGTGCCATGACGAGAATGTGGAAGCTGCCCGGCACGATCGTTCCCCTTCCTCCGTTCGTGGCTGGCGTGAAGCTGGCAGCGGGAAGGAACAGCCGGCCGGTGGCGGGATCGTAGGCACCGGTGCGCGCGCTCGTCTCCGACTTCGAGGTCGATGCCGGCATGGCCTTGCGCCCCTTGAGAGCGATGACCGAGACAGTGCCGCTCTTGCCGCAGGGCACGATGAAGCGCTTGTGCTGCCCGTCCCAGATGGCGGTGTCCGGACCCAGGCCGATCGAAAGCAGGGCGACCTGCTTGCCGGTGTGGGTATCGACCAGGGAAGCCTTGCCGTTGGCGCATGCGCTAAGCGCCAGGCCCGTGCTCGGATCGAGCGCGAGACCGGTGGGGCCAGTGCAGCCGGGCAGGGCGATGATGCCGCTCATGCGGCCCGCCTGCGTATCGACCAGTTCGATCTCGTTTTCGTCCTCGTTGTTGACGGCGATCTTGCCGGGCGCATATTCGACGGCGACTTCGAGCCCCGGCTTGACCGGGATACGCGCGGTTTCCTTGTAGGTGACAAGGTCGATCACCGAGACGGCGCCGCCGGCGGCATCCATGACGTAGCCGGTGTGGCCGTCGGGCGAAATCAGTTCGGCATCGGGATCTTCACCGATCGCGATGTTGGCGATCTGCTCTCCCGTCGAAGCATCGAGGATACGCGCGCTGGCGTCCTTCTTGCTGCTGACGAGCAGGGAATTGGTGCCCGGGATCGGCAGGACGCCGTGGGCATAGGCAATTTTCCCGATGGCCTTGACCGGTTGGCGGGCGTCCGGATCGACCACCAGCACGTCGTTGCCATGGGCGACTAGCAGCCGGTGCGTCGCCGCGTCCCAGGTCGCGAAATCCCAGCTGTCGTCACCTGCCGGGATGCTGGCGGACCTGACGAAGGCAGAAGCGGGGGCGCGGGCAGGCGCTGCCTGTGCCGGGGTTGCCAGTGCCGCGGCGAGCGCGGCCGATCCGCAGAGGCCAAGTATCCCGGCCAGCGTCTTGGGGGATGAGCTGATCATGTCTGAGAAAATCCTTGATAATGCCGTTGAGTTGGGCCCCGCGCTTCTTGAAGCGGCGCATGCGGGGCGGTGCAAGTTGGCTATTCCCAACGATGGGGGCAGGCGGGCGCGCAGGGGCTGCCCGCCCGCCCGCTCAGCCTTTAGAAATGCAGCTTTGCACCCAGTTCGAGCGTCAGGTCATAGAACTCGCGCTGGATGGGACGATTGGGGGTGCCCTCGTAGAAGCGCAAAGGCGCGTTGGTGAGGTTCTTGGCGTTGGCGTAGAACTGCAGGTTTTGCGTCACGTCGTAACTGGCGTTCGCGTCGAGCGTGGTGCGGCTGTCCTGGAATACGTCGGTGGCCCTGGTGCTGCCGATGCCGAACAACACGTGGCTCTCGAATTGCGATGCCAGGCGCAGCTTGACCGGGCCGCGTTCGTAGAAGACCGCCGCGTTCCAGGTCCATCCGAAGGTCCCTGGCATGGCCACGGTCTCGCCGGGCCGCAAGGCCACCTTGCTGTTGGCGTATGTGAAGTTGCCGTCGATACCAAGGCCGCCGAGCAGGCCGGGCAAGCGGGTGAAGTGATCGACGAACTGGCCCTCGATCCCGCGAACACGAGCGTGCGAGACGTTGGCATAGCTCTGGACAAGGAAGATCTGCGACTGGCTCAGTCCCGGATAGCCGGTCTGACGCGAGGCAAAGGTCACGATGTAGTTCCTGAGTTCCTTGTCGAACGCGCCCAGCGAGATGATGCCGTGGCCGGGCAGATAGTACTCGGCGCTGACATCGAAGTTATTGGAGGTGATCGGCTTCAGGTCGGGGTTCCCGGTAGAAACCACCGAGTTGCCGACGTCGATACCGGTCGATTGCTGCGTCTGGTAGAAGCCGGGGCGGGCGATGGCCGTCGAATAGGTCGCGCGCAGGACCGCCCGGTCGGTGGGCTGATAGCGCAGTAGCAGCGTCGGGAAGACGTTGTCGTAGCTGCGGTTCGTCGTGATCTGTCCGTGCACGACGCTACCGGCGCTCACGTAGTCTCCGATGCCGCTGTAGCTTGCCTTGGTGTGCTCCCAGCGTAACCCGGCCAGGACGCCGAGCGGTCCAAAAGTGCCGCGGTATTGTGCAAAGGCGGCGCTCACGTCCTCGTGATCGTCGAAATAGTTGCCTTCGTCGAGCGCCATTGCGGTCGAGCCGTAGAGATTGCGAAGGGCGGTATTGCCGATGCTCGGACCGATCGAATAGCCGTTGCCGTAGAAGTCATCGACGGTGTTGAGCGAGGCATTGTCGCTGAGCAGATAAGTCGAGCCGGGGGTCAACGTGCCGGAGTACGGAAGCGCGACCTTGTGCCGGTAGCGCAGCTTGCCGCCTACCTTGAGTTCGTCGCCCGCAGCCAGGCCGACCGGAACCGCGACGCTGGCGGCGTAACTGTATTCCTCGTCGCGATCGTGTTCGACCGCGTTGGAAATCTTGCTCAGTGCGTAGTTCGAAGGCGCGTAGAAGCCGTTGCCGGAGGTGATGGCGAACGCGGGGTAATCGGGGTTGGTGATGTTGTCGTAAGTGCTGGTGTAGTCGTTGGGGTTTTCGTAGGTCGAGTTGTAGTCGTAGTGCTTGTCGTACGTCGCCCGCGAATAGGCGGCGAAATATTCCAGATGCGCTACGCCGATATGGTTGTCGCCGCCGCCCTGGATGACGAGGTTCTTGTGGGTCTCGTCGTAGTCGCGCAAAGTCTTCACGCCGTTGGTCTGCTGGGCGACGAAGCCGTTGGGATTTTTCGGGTCTATGGACTGGACGCCGTTGAAGTCGGTTTCCAGGCGGTTGCGGAAAGCATGTTCGTTGTAGCCGGCCAGGCTGGCGCGCACGTAGAAGCGCTGCTGGCTGTCCGGCGTGAAGTCGAGCTCGCCCGAGTAGCCGAAGCGTCGGCGATCGTAGGCGTATCGACGCATCTCCAGGGCACTGTAGGCTTTGTCGGGCGCGACGCTGGTGTCGTCCACGTAAGCGGCCTCAAGGTCGTCGAAACTGCGCTTGTCGTTGTAGAGGTACTGGCTGAGCACAAAGGAGAACGGCGCGTCGCCATCGGCGTTGGTCCCGCCGAAAGGTGCTCCGACGACGATTTCGTCGCGGTACAGGCCGGTGTTGCGATCCGTCTCGATGCCGCTGCCCAGGGTGATTTCGGCGAAGGGCTTTTTCGTGCCGATCGCGGTGCGTGGCACGAGGTTGACCTGGCCACCGATGCCTTCGGCGTCATGGTCGGGCAGCCCGGACTTGGTGACGATGATCTGGTCGATTGCGCCGATCGGGATCGTATCGAATTCGACCGCTCGGCCCGCGGCGTTGAAATAGGTGCCTCCCGGCTGCGTGTTAAGAAGGACCACGCCTCCGAAGTTCGCGCCGTTGAGATTCCCGTCAAGGCCGCGGATGTTCACGAACCTGCCTTCGCCCGTGTCGATCGAGAGTGCTACGCCCGGCATGCGGCTAAGTGCTTCGGCCGCGTTCACGTCGGGATACCGGGCGATGGCTTCGGCAGACTGGATGGCGACCAGATTGGGCGCCGCCTTTTGCACGTCGCGCGCCGTCTTGGCTTGGCGAGCCTCGCTGACGACGATGGTGGAACCGTCGTCATTGTCCTCCGCGCGGGCCGGCGCCGCGAACACGATAGGCATGATGCATGCCGCTACCGCAGCCGGGATGAGATTTTTTGCTGACACGGATAATTCGCTCCTGAGACCCAAGCGTGTCAGCTGAACTCGATCTGTGACGCTCCTGTTATGATTCCGGGCGTAGAATTAATGATTCCCAACATTTGGTCCGAGCTTTCCAGTTTTCCCCTTGCGCGGGGCGTGACCGACGTGGCGGGAACCGCAGAGGCTGATCAATGCCTCGCTGACCGGCGCCACCGAGAAGTAAGCGGAGCCTGCGCCCCATCTTGTGGGTGTGAAGCGCATGGGCGTCGCCGCACAGCACTTTGTCGGTGATCTCGGCAAGATGCGGCGCAATCTCGCCGAAGGATTTGCGGGCGTTGGTAGGTTCGGTAGTCATCGTCTTCGCTCCTGCCATGGGCGGCCACGGGATGGCGGCGGCAGCGGTTATCGAGATCGCGGTTCGCCGGCTAAAGATGGCGTCCGGCATCATCAGTGCGCGGTAAAGCCGCCGTCGACCGGCAGCGCGGCGCCGATCACGAAGCTTGCTGCCGGACTGCACAGCCACAGCACGGCGGCGGCGCCTTTATCACAGGCAGCGACTTTCTGATCGACGGCGGCACCACTGCTGTTCACTGGTACGGATAACCGTGTCGCGGCCTTCGCACGGAACTGGCGCGAGGATTATCACCGGCAGCAGCAGATGAGTGGCCGCGGAACGTTCGTGCCGCTGTCGTTCGCACCGGATGAAGCCTTTCAGTTCGACTGGAGTGAGGACTGGGCGATCCTTATTGCGGTGCGTACCAAGCTGCAGGCGGCGCACCTCAAATTGAATTGCAGCCGGGCCTTCTTCGTGGGGGCTTATCTGCTGATGCGCTGCGCGCCGGAACGCTGGTCCGCGTGTTGCCTGAATGACGCGGGCGCAGGGCATCGTCCATCTGGTCGTCACGACCCGGCGCGGACTGCCGCCGGCTGTCCGCGCGCGGATTGTCCTGCCGTGCCTCAGGCACCACCCGGCAGCGGAGCGGCCGGATCGACGAGCCCGGCGACGCGCAGTTCGCGCCAGAAATCCACCGGCACCGTCTCGCCAAGCGCCGCGCTGTCCTCGGCGATGCGGCCCGGCCGGCTGGCGCCCGGGATCACCGCCGCTACCGCCGGATTGGCAAGCGAGAACTGCAGCCCGGCCGCCTTCATGCTGATCCCGTGGCGATCGGCGATGGCCTTGATCCGTGCGACCCGCTCGAGGATATCGGGCGTCGCCGGGGCATATTCGAAGTTCGGTCCGCCGACGAGCGCACCAGAACTGTACGGCCCTCCGACCACGATCCCGGCCCCACGCGCGGCAGCCAGCGGCATCACGCGCTGCAGCGCCTGGCCATGGTCGAGCAGCGTATAGCGGCCGGCAAGCAGGAAGGCGTCGGGGCGCGGTTCCTCCAGGCCGAGCACGAGTTCGATCGGCTCGACCTTGTTGACGCCCAGACCCCAGGCCCTGATCGTACCTTCGTCCCGCAGGCGGTCGAGCGCCCGGAATGCGCCGGTGCGTGCTTCCTCGAATTTCGCCAGCCACAGATCGCCCCAGAAGTCCTGGGCAAGATCATGGACGAATGCGATTTCGATATGGTCGGTCCGCAGGCGCTTCAGGCTGTCCTCGATCGAGTGCAGCGTCGCGTCGTAGGTGTAGTCGTTGACGATCTGATTGGCGCGGCCATGGGCGAACACCCCGGCCTTCTCGCCCTGCTGGCGGGCGCTGACGTCCTCCAGTTCGTCAAGGATGATGCGGCCGACCTTGGTGCTGATGACGTACTGGTCGCGCGGCTTGCCCGCCAATGCCTCGCCCATGCGCAGTTCGGCAAGGCCGGCGCCGTAGAAGGGCGCATTGTCGTAATAGCGGATGCCGTCGTTCCAGGCGGCTTCGACCGTGGCGAGCGCCTCGTCCTCGGGAATGTCGCGGAACATGTTGCCGAGCGGCGCGGCACCGAAGCCGAGCTTGCCCGGCAGGATATCTTGGAGAGCCATGGTCAGGGGTCCTTTCAGGCGACCGCCAGCGGATCGAGCGTCAGCGCGACGCGATCGGCAAGGTCGTTGATGTGCGACAGGTAATTCTGGAAGTGCGGACTGGCGCGGTGCGCCTCGATCGCGGCCTTGTCTCTATAGAGTTCGTCGAGAGCGAACCGGTCGGGCGCAGCCTGATCGGCCCAGAGGTCATAGCGCAGGTTGCCCGCCTCGGCGCGGCTGGGTGCGATCATGCCGTCGAGCAGGGCGCGCAGCGCTTCTCCCTGGCCGGGCCTGGCGGTGAGGATTGCCATGATCTTGATGGTATCGGTCATCTTTCCTGTCCTTGCTGGCGGTCCGGCGGGGCCAATGCGAAGTGCCCCGCCGGTCATACGTGTCTTCAAGCATCTGTCTCTTGCGAGGCCCGGTCGAGCGCTTCGATCAAGGCCCGCGCGACTTGGTGGTCCGAGCGGGGGTTCTGCCCGGTAATGAGTTCGCGGTCGATGACGACGTGAGGTTCGAAGTCGACTGGCGTGACGGTCACCTCGCCGCCGGCATCGCTCAGCGCCTGCGGCATGGAAAAATAAAGCTTGGCCTGGAGCACCTGCTCCTCGACATAGGTTTCCTCCGAGGCGGAGAAGATCGTCATCCGGTAGCCGGCATAAGGCCACTCCGCAGCCAGTTCCCGCGCACCGGCGTCATCTCCGGCGATCAGTGCGGCACGGAAGGCCGGAGCATTCGCCATCGCCGAAACCAGGGCGATCGGGCCATGGCAAAGCAGTGCGGTCGGCCCGGACTTGGCATGGAAGTGCCGTAGGATCGTGCCGGTTTCGGCGTCCTGCATCAGATCGACCACGGGGGCCTGACCACCCGGCACGAACACGCCGGCGAACTGGTCGAGGCCATCGGCGATCACGGCGCGCAGTGTGCGCACTGCGTTCATCGACGGATCGTTCGCGTAGAACGCCTTCGCCTGCTCATAGGCCGCCACGTCATCGTCGAAGTGCATGGCGGAATCCGAGGCGGGGTCGATGATCGGCTTGGCGCCGTTCGGCGTCGCGAGCACCAGTTCGTAACCGGCCGCGATCAGCGCCATCGCCGGCACCACCGTTTCGTTGAGGTACTGTCCGGTCGCAGCGGTCGCACCATGATCGCCCTTGACCTCGATTTGCGTGGCATTGGAGCCAAGCACGAGCACTTTACCCTTGGTCATCTGAACCTCCTTCGATTGTCAGCATCCGGCGATGATCCGCCGATGCCCCGAAGATGGCGTGTTCGCGGCCATTCCAGAACTTTATTTCTTGGATTTCAGATATACCGATGAGATAATGACTGGATGCGTTACGATCTCAATCTGCTGCCGATCTTCGTGGCATTGATGGAGGAGCGCAACGTGACCCGCGCCGCCATTCGTCTGGGCATGACGCAGCCAGCTCTCTCCAATGCGCTCGGCCGGTTGCGGGCGATGCTGCAGGACCAGCTTTTCATTCGCGAGCGCTATGGAATCCAGCCGACCGCCATCGCTCTCGAACTGGCGCCGGGGATCGCCGAGGCGCTTGCCCGGCTCGACGATGCGGTGCTCGGCCAGCAGGATTTCGATCCTGCGCGGGCCGAGCGGCTCTTCACGATCGCGCCCAACGGCTATGTCGAGTTCGTTCTGGTCCCGGCGATCGTCGCGAAACTCGCCGAGGTGGCACCGGGCATCAAGCTGCGGCTTACCCCCTATGGCAATGACCTTACCGAAACCGGGGCCATCTCCGGCACGACGGCGATGGTACTTGGCCGGATCGTCGATCCGCCGGACAATCTCGTCGTCCAGCACCTGATGGACGAGAGCCTGGAATGCGTGGTGCGTGCGGATCATCCGGAGGTCGGCGATGCCATCACCCGCGAGCAGTTCGAGCGGCTGCGCCATGTCAACGTGATGCCGCCCGGCCGCGTCCGCTCCGGCGTGTTCCAGGCGCTGGCCCAGCAGCAGTTGAAGCGCGACGTGGCGATCTCCGTCACGAACTTCTTCGCGGTGGCAGAGATGGTCGCGGTGACCGATTACTGCACCACTCTGCCGCGATTGATCTGCAGTCGGCTCAAGCACGACCCGCGGTTGAAAGTGCTGCCCGCTCCGGTCGATCTCGGCACCTTTCCGGTCCAGATGGCCTGGCACGTCCGCTATCGGCACGACCCGGCACATCGCTGGCTGCGATCCTTGATCACCGACGTGGTGCGGCGCTTCGAAGCCGAAGGTACTTCCTAATCGACGTCGATGGTCAAAGGCCGTTCAGCTCGTAACGGTTTCGGCCGTTGCGTTTCGCACTGTACAAGGCGGCGTCGGCCTGAGCGAACACCTGCGCCGGGTCGGCCGGGACGGACCCGGTATTCGCTCCGACGATCCCGATGCTGGCGGTGATCCGTCCATGAACGCTGGCCGGATGGGCGATCGCAAGGGCTTCGATTGCTCGCTGGCAGTTGGCAGCCACTGCGATTGCACCCCTGGCATCGGTATCGGGCAGGATGAGCACGAACTCTTCGCCGCCATAGCGGCAGGCGAGATCGCTGGCGCGGCGCAGGCATGTTCCAAGCGCATCGGCGACGAGCCGCAGGCATCGATCGCCTTCCTGATGACCGAGGCTGTCGTTGTAGGGCTTGAACCAGTCGATATCCACGATGAGCAGCGCAAGCGGCGTTGCCGAGCGTCTTGCCCGCCTGACTTCACGATCCAGAGCGGCATCGAAGCCACGCCTGTTCAGCAGTCCGGTAAGGTGGTCCTGGCGCGATTCCACTAGAAGGCGTCGACGCGAAGTGCGGAGCACCCGTTCGATCCGGAGGCTGCGGGTCACGTCCATGGCGATGGTCAGCAATGCGGAAATGCCGAGGTCGGCGTGTCGTACCGGATGAAACGTGACGGCGTAATCCCGTCCGCCCAGCATGAACCGGTGGTCGGGAAGCGGCAGGCCAAGGTCGGCCAGTTCGAAGCATCGGCGCAGCACCGGCGCGGCGCCGGGGACGAGGTCGCCGGCTTGCCGATCCAGCAGCGTGGGCAGGCCGAACATCGCCGCAGCCGCTTCGCTGGCCTTGCCGATTGTAAGATCGCGATCGAGCATGCAGGCCGCCAGCGACGTCGATCCGAACAGGTGTTCCACGATCCTCCAGGGGCGCTCGCAACGGAAATGCTGCAGCCGTCTATCCGGCCCCGGCAACCATCGCTTTGTTCTCTAGGGAGTTTTCCTAGTTAGCTTGAGGGGCGGCATAAGCGCCGTGCTCGGAGACTGTCATGTAAAGAAATGCAAAATCGGACCTGCCCTTGTTCGAGACACCACCTGTAAAACATTGCAAAGCCCGGCCGCACGGCCTCGCAATCGGCATCGGCACTGCTATGGCGAAGTCTCGGCCCTGCGCAGGGGCAACAAAGGGCAGCCGTGCGGATAGCGATACTTGAGGACGATGTGGCCCTAGCAGGGCTTGTGGAGATGACGCTCGCAGAGGCGGGCCATTCCTGCGAAGTGTTCGGCGACGGTCAGGTTCTCGTGCGGGCGTTGCACCGATCGACTTACGACGTCCTCATCCTTGACTGGAACGTGCCGGGCTTGTCCGGGCTCGAAGTCATATCCTGGGTGCGCGAAAATCTGGAGATCGCCCCGCCCTCGCTGATGCTCACCAGCAGGTCGGCGGAAGAGGATATCGTCGCCGGGCTCACCGCCGGTGCGGATGACTACGTGATCAAGCCGGTCGCGCCGGTGGTCCTCAAGGCGAGGATCAGCGCCCTGGCGCGTCGGGCTTATCCCGCGGCCCTTTCGGGCTTCGAGCATTACGGCAGCTATTGCTTCGATACGCGGGCCGAGACGGTCGAACTCTCCGGAGAGCCGATTGCGCTGACCGCGAAGGAATTCGCGCTGGCGCTGCTCCTGTTCAGGAACATGCACCGCGCTCTGGCGCGCGCCTACATTTTCGAAGCCGTATGGGGACGCAACCCGAACCTCCCCACGAGAACCCTCGACGTGCACATCTCCAACGTCAGGACCAAGCTGCATCTTCGCCCGGATAACGGCGTCAAGCTGGTCCCGATTTACTCGTATGGATATCGACTTGAAGCCCTGGCATCTTAGAACCCGCGCATGGGCGAGCGCCGCCCTCCTGCTGCTGGCGGCGGTTCCCGGCGGGATGGCCGTCGCCGGGCCCGACGGCTCTGCGGTGGTGGAGCCGGCGCGTCCTGATGTGCGTTATGTGGTCCGGCCCGGAGACAACCTCTTTCGGCTGGCCGCCAACTACTTCATCCGCACCGAAGACTATCGCATCGTCCAACGGCTCAACCGGGTGGCGGATCCGCTGCGGTTGCCGGTGGGCATGGTGCTCGTCATCCCGCGCGAACTTCTGAGGCACGAGCCGGTGAGGGGAACCGTGCACAGCGTTCGCGGCGCGGTGCGGATCGGTGGCAAGCCGGCGGCCGTCGGCATGACGGTGGGCGAGGGGATGCTCATCGAGACCGGGCAGAAGTCCTTTGTCACGCTCGCCTTGCCCGACGCGACGACCATCGCCCTGCCGTCGCAGTCGGCGGTGCGCGTGCAGCGCCTGCGCCGGCTGGTGTTCGACAGCCACGTCGAGCGGCTGTTCGGCATCGAACGGGGCGGTGCGAGCGCCACCGTCACGCCGATGACCGACCCGCAGAGCGATTTCCGGTTCTCGACCCCCCGGGCCATTACCTCGGTGCGCGGCACGAAGTTCCGGATGGCCTATGATGCGGACGCCGGGTTGGCGACGAGCGAGGTGCTGGAAGGCAAGGTCGGTTTCGATGCCGAGGCGAACGAGACCCAGACGCTGCCCGCAGGCTTCGGAACGACGAGTGAACTGTCGGAGCCGGTCGCCCTGCTGCCTGCTCCCGAACTGCTTGGGCCGGACGCGGCCCAGACCGGCGAGGGCCTGCACTTCGCCCTGAAGCCGTTGCCCGGCGCCACGGCGTACCACGTGCAGATCGCCGCCGACGCAAGATTCCTCGAGGTTCTGGACGAGGCGACCAGCAAGTCTGCAGAGGTGCGGTTCGCCTCGCTGCCCGATGGCGCCTACTTCGTGCGGGCAACGGCTATCGACCGTAACGAACTGGAGGGCGTACCCGCGACGTTCTCCTTCCAGCGCCATCTCGAAGGGCTGCGCATGGGCATCGAAATGGGTTGGGCGGGGCCTTACCGCCAATACCTGTTCTGGTGGAACGCGCGCGATGTGTCGGGCGCACGGTTCCGCTTCCAGCTTGCCAAGGCAGGTCGGGAGGCAAGGCCGCTGGTCGACCTGCCCGAACTGTCGAACACGTCCCAGCCGGTGATCGACCTGCCGCGCGGCCGCTATCGCTGGCGCGTGCAGACCAGCCGGATCGTGGAGGGCAAGGTCAGTACCCAATGGTCGGACTACGGCGAGTTGAGGGTCGAGGGGAACTGGTGAGGCTACGGCGGCATCTCAAGCTGCGTACCCAGTGGTGGCTGATCGTCATCGTCACCAGCCTGCTGGTCATGCTCATGACGATGGACCGCACGATGGAGCGGTTCGACAACGGCATCTACGATCACCTGCTGCAACTCGTTCCGTCGCCGTCGTCCGATGCGATCCTGCTGGTCGAGATCGATGACGACAGCGTAGGAAGGATCGGTCGCTGGCCATGGAACCGCGCGACCCATGCCGCGCTCATCGACCGGCTCAATGCGGCGGGGGCGAAGGCGATCGGCTACGATGTGCTTTTCACCGAGCCGACCGATGCGGCCAACGACGATGCGCTGGCAGGCGCGATGGCCCGGGCTAGGGCGGGCGGTGCTCCCGTCTTCCTGCCGGTCCTGCCGGGTGCTTCATCCGAAAACGACGCCACGACCATCCTTCCGATAGAATCGCTTCGTAAGGCTGCCGCCGGGATCGGCGCCGCCACCATCGCGCCGGATGCGGACGGTGTCGTGCGCGCGGCGCCGCGTTCGGATGAAGGGCCTGACGGGGCGCGGCTGCTGATGCGCGTCATGGCGCAATCCCTTGCCGGGGGTGGGCATGTCTCATCGCAGGCCGGGCTGATACCGTTCGGCGGTGGCACCGGGCGTTGGCCGGAGGTTTCGGCCGCAGCGGTTCTGGCCGGGGAAGTGCCCGCCGAACTGTTGAAGGGCAAGATCGTGCTCGTCGGCGTGACGGCGTCGGGCCTCGGCAGCCGGTACGCAACGCCTGCCGGCGGCGTGATGTCCGGGCTCGAGATCCAGGCTTATCTGCTTCAGGGGCTGCGCGGCGGCACGATGATGACGCAGGCCGACCTGTCCGCCTGCCTGATCGCGGGACTGCTGCCGCTGTGGATGCTGATGATGGGGCTGGGGCCGTTCAGGCGGATGCCGGCGCTGACCTGCCTGGCGCTGTGCTCGGCGCTGGTGCTGGGCCTCTCGCTTTGCGCCCTGATACTGCTGCGCATCTGGCTGCCGCCTTCTGCTGCGTTGGCCGGGCTGGTGCTGGCCTATCCCATCTGGGGCTGGAGACAGCTCGCAGCGACGGAACGGTTCATGCGTACACAGCTCGAACGTCTGCAGGAACAGCCGATGCTCGTTCCGCAAAGGAACGTCGTTCATACCGAGAGGGGCGTCGCCTACACGATCGCACTGCTGAACGCCGCGATCACCCGCAACCGGGAGATGCGCCATTTCGTGGCCGACCGCCTCGACCAGTTGCCGGACGCGACGATCGTGGCCGATCTGAACGGCGACATCCTGCTAGCGAATGTCGCCGCGCGCAAGCTCTTCGCCGGCCCGGATGGAGGACTGGAAGAGAAGACGGGCGCGGCCTCGATCCTGAGCCGTTGCCGCCTCATCGGCAGCGGCGATCCGGTTCGCTTTCCTCCGTCCGCTGAGGAACCGCTCGCTTGCGAGGTCCAGCTCGATCAGGGGCGCTTCTTCCTTCTCGGGATGGCGGGACAGACTTCGGCGGAGGGTACGCGCGTCGGCTGGGTCATCCGCTTCGTCGACATCAGCGACGCCAAGACCGCGCAGAAACAACGCGACGACGTGGTGCAACTTCTCACCCACGACATGCGCTCGCCCCAGGCGTCCATTCTGGCCGTGCTTGAAACCGCGTCTGCAGACCGCATTGCGGCCAGGGAATCCGGCGTGATCCGGCACTACGCGGAACGCACCCTGCAACTCGCGGACGGCTTCGTCCAACTGGCCCGCGCCGAGAATCTGGAGTACGCCCTAGAGGAGGTGGACCTCGGCGACATGCTGATGGATGCGATCGACGATCTCTGGCCGCAATCGAAGGCCAAATCGATCGGCATCGTAACCCACGCGGACGAGCGGCTGCTGGTCACGGTCGAGCGCTCGTTGCTGACCAGAGTGCTGGTCAACGTCATCGGCAATGCCATCAAGTACAGCGCGGAAGGGACCACGATCACCTGCTCGCTGTCCTGTCAGCCGCGTGGCGATGGGGCGTACTGGGCCGTGTGCGCGATCGAGGATCAGGGGCCGGGCATAGAGCCGGGTCTGCGGCAGGCGATCTTCGAGCGCTTTCGCCGCGGACCGGTCGGCCTGGGGCCGAGGATCAACGGTGCCGGTCTGGGGCTCAGCTTCGCTCACACGGTGATGACCCGCCATCACGGACTAATCGAATGCCAGAGCGAACCGGGACGCGGCACCGCGTTTCTGCTGAAGCTGCCTCTGCACCGCGGCAATCCTGCGTCGACGGATTGCACTCCATGATCGGTGACGAGCCTTGTCAGGGCGGCAACGGGCTCGGCTATCGACGCATCCAATAATCGGACCATTCCGTGGGCACTGCAGCCTCAGCAAGGTCTCTCGTTACGTCGAGCTTCGATTAGAGTAGCCGGAAATCGCCACAGCGCTTTGACCGAATCTCAAAATTCAAGATAACAGGTCCCTTAATTGGTCGTATCCCCGATTGCCTCAGCAACGGGAGGCCGCCGCACGAGAGAAACGTGACCCGCGATCAGTCGGGGCGGGCAATCATCGGTGAGCGCGAACCGCGTCTCGCCCGGAGGGAGAGAAAATGAAGAAGACCGCGCTGGTGCTCCTGGCATCCACCACGCTTGCGACCATCCCGCTGCAGGCGGCTATCGCTCAGGATCAGGGCGGGGACGACAATGCCGGGTCTCCTTCTGTGGGCGATATCATCGTCACCGCGCGCCGCGTCGAGGAACGCCTCCAGGACGTGCCGATCTCGATGACGGTGTTCGACCAGAAGGCGCTTGATCGCCAGAACGTGTTCTCCGCCAAGGATCTCGCGACTTACACGCCGTCGCTGACGGCAAACTCGCGGTACGGGGCCGACTTTGCCTCCTTTGCCATCCGCGGGTTCACCCAGGAGGCGCGCACCACGACCTCGGTTGGCGTCTATTTCGCGGATGCGGTCGTGCCGCGTTCCTCGCCCTTGAGCGCCTCGGGCGACGGTGCGGGCCCGGGCCATCTGTTCGACCTGCAAAGCGTCCAGGTTCTCAAGGGGCCGCAGGGGACCCTGTTCGGTCGCAATACGACCGGCGGCGCGGTTGTCCTCGTCCCCAATCGCCCGACCTACGACTTCGAGGGATATGTCGAGGCGTCCGCCGGCAACTACGATATGAAACGCGTGCAGGCAGTGCTCAACCTGCCCGTCGGCGAGAGCTTCCGACTGCGTTTTGGCGTCGATACCCAGGAGCGGGACGGCTATCTGCGCAACATCTCGGGTGTCGGTCCCCGCGATTTCGCGGACGTGGGCTATGTCGCCGCGCGGGTGAGCGCGGTCGCCGACCTCTCGGACAACGTGGAGAACTACACGGTCATCTCCTATACCCGCTCGAAGACCAACGGCGCGGCCTCGAGGACGACCGACTGCTATGCCAGCAGTGCCGCCAGCGTCGCCACCAACGGTCCCAACGGGTACAGCTGCCAGCAGATCCAGCGGGATCGCGATGCCGGGGATCTCACGGTGACCAACGCCCTGCCATGGGCGTACCAGAAGCTGGAGACCTGGCAGATCGTGAATTCGCTGAAGTGGCAGGTCAGCGACAATCTCACGATCAAGAATATCAACAGCTATGGGCAGATCATTCAGGACCAGGCGATCGACCTGTTCGGCGTATGGGTTCCGCTCGGCAACACGCTGCGGGTTCCGACCAGCACCGCGCCCTATTTCAGGACCGTCAACGTGCCCAGCCAGTATGTCGGGAAGGGCTGGGGCAGCGATACATCGATCAGCCCGCCGGGCCTTCACAGTGGACAGCAGGAGACGTTCACGCAGGAACTGCAGTTTCAGGGCACCAACTTCGGCAGCAACCTGACTTGGCAGGCCGGCCTCTACTATGAGCGCAGCCTGCCGCTCGGCTGGGCGGGCTCGCAGAGCATGAACGGGGTCTTGTGCGACAGTGAAGCGGAGTGGGCGGAATTTGCCTGCACCGATGCCTCGGCCGTCACCGGCGCGGCGACCGCCACGGGCAGCAGAAACTTCAATGTCGGCCGCGTGGCGTTCCGCAACATGGCCGCTTATGCGCAGGGCAGCTACAAGTTGACCTCGGCCCTGACGCTCGATGCCGGCATCCGCTATACCTGGGACAAGACGACGGGCAGTTCCACCAACATGGTGGCGTCCTATGCCGCAGCCACCGGCTGGAACACCCCGACGTTCACGTGCACCAACCCCGCCCTCACGTATGGCGGCTCACCCGCGACGTGCCTCGAGCGCTATAGCCAGAGCTCGAAGGCGCCGACGTGGATGATCGGGCTGAACTACAAGATCATGCCGGACATCATGGTCTACGCGAAGTATGCAAGAGGCTACCGGCAGGGGTCGGTCAGCCCGCTGGCGGCAGTAGGTTTCAAGACTTACGAGCCCGAGCGCGTCGATGTCTATGAAGGCGGAATCAAGACGAGCTGGCACGGGGCGATGCCGGGCAGCTTCAATCTTTCGGGGTTCTATAACGACTTCCAGGACATGCAGCTGCAGGTCTCGTTCGTCGATACCAACGGCATCGCGCCGAACCTGCCCTCTGGCCCGGCCGTGGTCAACGCCGGCAAGGCGCGGATCTGGGGCCTCGAAGCGGAAGCGTCGATCTCTCCGTTCGAGGGCCTCACGCTTCAGGCCAGCTACGCCTATCTCAACACGAAGCTGCTTGAGTTCATTGCGCCGGATCTCTCGACGCAGCCGGTCGGTGGCTACAACCTCGTGGCAAGCACTCCGGTCGAGGGCAGCCGCCTGCAGTTCACGCCGAACCACAAGCTCTCGGTCACGGCCAACTACACGCTTCCGCTTCCCGACTCGGTGGGCCAGGTCAGCCTCGGTGCTACGTATGTCTACACTGGCTCGGTCTTCTACGGCGCCGATGCGTCCTTGCCGAACCGGGTCTACAGCGTATTCGCCCCCTCGGATCCCAATTACGACACGCAAGTCGCGCCAAGCTATGACCTCGTCAACTTCAACGTGAACTGGGAGAAGCCGTTCGACGCCCCCGTCGATCTCCAGGTCTTCGTGACGAACGCATTCGACAAGCGGCATTACGAGGCACGCAGCCTTTCCGGTTCGCGCGGCTTCACGTCGCGGTACTACGGCGATCCGCGGATGTACGGAGCGAGAGTGCGCTACACGTTCTGACCGGCAGACTGCGCGGTGACGGGGTCGAAGCGGGCATTGCCGCTTCGGCCCTCAATTGAAGACATGTGCTTTCGCCATGCCGGTGTTCCTTCCGGGATTACCGGGACGTGGGCATGCGCCCGAATCCCGCAGGCGGCAGCACGAATCTCGCGCGCAACTGCGATACGGATTCGCGAGCGCGCGCCACTTCGTCCTCGGCGTGGATGTCGAGGACCGCTGCAAGGACCCGGTCGTGCTCGGCCCTGAGTTCCCGGCCCGCCACATCGTGGTTGCCGGCCTGCAAGGCCGCCAGAAGCCGCCTAAGGGTTTCGTGGTCGACAAGCGATCCCGCCAGCCACGCCCGCTGGACAAGACTGTGTGTTGTCGAGGTGCCGAGGCGTACCTGCCAAAGCTGCCCGATCATGAGGTTGAGGACTTCGTTTCCTCCCGCTTTCGCGAGGGTGACGTGGAATTCCGCCAGACCATGGTGCCAACTTTCGAAGTCGGCATCCGCGCGGATTGCCTCTTCCAGCCTTTCCGTAAGTGCGTCCAGCAGTGTCTTGTCGGTTAGGCCCGCAGCATGAAACAGGGCAGAGCATTCCAGAGTCGAGAGGGTGCCGAGAACTTCGAAGGCGGAAGCGTGCAGGACTTGGCTGCCAAGGTCGCGATGCGCATCGACGACATATGTGCCCGATCCCACCCGCGTCTCCACGATGCCGAGCAGGTCTAGCGCGTGCAGGGCTTCGCGAATGATGGGTCGGCTGACACCCAGAGCCTGCGCGAGAACGCGTTCCGCCGGTAACCGTTCTCCGCGTTCGTACCGGCCATTGCGCAGATCCTGCATCAGACTGTGCAGCACCGATCGCGAGAGGCGCGCGGGTTCCTTGCCGCCGTGAGGCGGGAGGCCGCGTTGACGCACCATTGATCCTCACCCTGATTGACTAATTAAAGTACACTGTATGTCTATTTCGCGCTCTGAGCAAGGGTCTGCAATATGATTTCTCTTGGCTCACATGGAGTCGAAAGGCCGTGCCGATCGTTTGCGGCTAAAGGCATGAGCGGTCGAAGGTTGCCGCCGTTTGTCCGGGTCAATTTCTCAGAAAAGTAGATCGTCTCCGCGATCTTGCTGCGTGTTCCAGGTCCGGCATGAAGCGGGTGGTGTATTTTCCCGCTCATTCCGAATGGTTGCTTCAATTGGGCGGCAGGAGCCCGTCGGTCGATTGACTTGACATATATAAAGGATACTGTTTTTAATCCACGTGCCGAGACGGTCTTGTCGTTCGGCCGATGAAAAACAGATAGTGGAGTGGGATGGCGATGGCTCGTCTACCGTGGGACTTGCAGGGGCGAGTCGTGGTTATTTCCGGTGGCAATGCCGGCATCGGCCTGGGTTTTGCCCGGGGCATTGCAAAGGCCGGCGGCGACCTTGTCATCTGGGGAAGGCGCCAGGACAAGAATGAAGTCGCGGCGGACGAACTGCGCGGCCTGGGCGCCAAGGTGCTCACGCAGGAAGTCGATGTGTCCGGCGAGAACCGGGTGATCGAGGCTTTTGCGGAGGCCGTATCGACGATGGGCCGCGTGGATGGTGCCATCGCCAATGCCGGCCTGATGATGAATCAGGGTTGCTTCACCAACATGACCGGCGAGGCGTGGCATTCGCTGCTGTCGGTCAACCAGCATGGCGCATTCTACCTCGCCCGTGAGGCCGCGCGCCATATGCGGGGCCGTGCGGAGGCGGGCGACGCAGGCGGATCGATCCTGTTCTGTGCGAGCCTGTCCGCCGTGACCGGCTCGATCGGCATGCAGCACTATAATGCCTCGAAGGGCGCGATGGCGTCACTGGCCCGGGGGATCGCCGTCGATCTCGGCAAATATGGCATTCGCGCCAACACCGTCTGCCCCGGGTACACCGAGAGCGAGACCGTCAAGGATCAGGGCCCCGATTCTCCGCTCGGCTCGCAAGTGCGTGAGCGCTGTCCGATCCCGCGGTTCGGCACACCCGAGGATTTCGAAGGGATAGGGGTCTACTTCATGAGCGATGCATCGCGTTACCACACCGGCGATCTGGTTAAGGTCGACGGCGGCTGGATGGCCAATGCCGGCAAGCTCAATACCTCGCTGGAGCGCCGCGCATGAGCACGTCCGATACCGTAACCGAGGTCAAGACCAAGGTTTTCCGCGTCGAGCAGTTCCGTGACCCGGTGCTTCCCGCCGAGCGGCGGGCCGAGCTGGAAGCCGCCGAGGCCGAGCCGCTGGACATGACCGTCGAAGCCGTCCTTGCAGACGCGCAGGCTCAGACGGGCTTGTCCGACTTCGGGCCGGGCGATTTCACCGAACGTCTGGGCCTGTTGCTGGAGGAGGTCGGGAGCAATCCCAACCTGTGGCGCTTCGCCAAGGCGAACTTCCGCGCCGCCTGCGTCAAGCAGGTTGCGAACCGCCTGAAGAACAAGGCCTACCTCGATGCGCATCCCGAGGTCGATCAGGAGGTCATCGACCGCCCGATCATCATCGTCGGCCTGCCGCGCTCGGGCACCACGCATCTCGAGAACCTGATCGCCGCCGATCGCCGGCTGCGCCACCTGCCGGTCTACCTCGGCTCCGAGGCAGTGCTCGCGCCCGGCGAAGCGCCGGGGTCGGATGGTGTCGATCCGCGCTGGCTGCGTTCTAGCGCGCACTGGGACCGGATGAAGCAGAACGCCATCATGGCCGCGATGCACGAGCATTCGCCGGACCACGCCTGCGGCGAGAACGAACTGCAGATGCCCGATTTCACCACCTATCAGTGGGAATGGATGGCAGAGGTGCCGCGCTGGCGCGATCATCTGCTCGGCCACGACCAGACGCCGCATTACGCCTATGGCAAGCGGATGCTCAAGGCCATCGCTCACCAGTTCCCGTCGGACCGGCGCTGGATCCTCAAGGGCAACCAGCATTCCGAGCAGATACCCGCGCTCGTCGCCAACTATCCGGACGCCTATGTCGTCCAGATCCACCGCGACCCGCTGGCATTGCTGCAGTCGGTGCTGACCATGCGGGGCCTTTCCGTCCTCGCGCACCAGAAGCAGCCGGATATCCAGGCGCATGTCGCCTACTGGGTCGATCGCATCGAGCGCATGCTGCGCGCGTATTTGCGCGACATGGACACGGTGCCTCAGGGCCAGCGGCTCGACATCCTGTTCGGCGACGTCATCGCCGACGATGTCGGGACCGCGCAGAAGGTGCTGGAGTTTGCCGGGCTCCCCTCGAGCGAGGACAGCATCGCCGACATGCGCGAATACATGGACAGCCATCCGCGCGGCAAGGACGGTCGGGTGGTCTACGACCTCGCCGGTGACTTCAACCTCGACATCCCGGCGCTTCGGGAGCGCTTCGCGTTCTACCTCGACCGCTTCCCGGTGAGGGTGGAAGTGAAGGTCTGAGCAGCCGATTTCGCTGCGGCACAGAAAAAAGACTTCGGGAGAATGGATATGACCCAGACGGCTCGGGACGCCAACGAACCCCTCAATGCCCAGATCATCAACGACGGCGCCGGGCGGCAGGATGCGGTCGATCTCGGCCATGGCATCTTCATGTCCAGGGACGTGTCCAACCTCTATCTGGTGACGACTGCGGACGGCAACGTCCTCGTCAACACCGGCATCATCTATAGCGCGGCGGAGAACCGGCGCCGCTTCGATGCCGTCTCCGACCAGCCGATCCGCAAGATCGTCCTGACCCAGAGCCACGAGGATCACATCGGCGGCTGGCCGACCTTCAGCGGCCCGGAGGTGGAGACCATCGGCCAGGCGAACCTGCCGTTCGTGCGCAAGCAGTACCGCGACCTCGGCACCACCATGGGCGCGCGCTCTCGCCGGTTGTGGAGCCGCGACCAGAAGCGCGAGCTGACCGAGCGGCCCGAGCCGGTGCTGACCACCACGTTCCAGGACAGTCACCGCTTCGAACAGGGCGGCCGCGCATTCGAGCTGCTGTCGGTGAAGGGCGGGGAAACGGTCGACTCGCTTGCCGTCTGGCTGCCGCAGGAGCGTATCGTCTTCACCGGCAACATGACCGGGCCGATCTTCGGCCACGTGCCCAACCTCTACACGGTGCGGGGCGAGCGCTATCGCTATGTGCAGTGGTACATCGACAGCGTGCAGCGGGTCATCGATCTCGAAGCCGAAGTGCTCATCACCGGTCACGGGGAGCCGGTGCGCGGCGCTGCCGAGATCCGCTCCCGCCTGACCCGCATGCGCGATGCGGCGCAGTACCTGCGCGACCGGACCTTCGAGGGCATGAACGCAGGCAAGGGCTTGTGGGAACTGATGGATACCATCCGCCTGCCCGAGGAACTCGCCATCCCGCAAGGGCACGGCAAAGTGCCCTGGATCGTGCGTTCCATCTGGGAGGAGCATCTGGGCTGGTTCCGCTACGAATCCTCCACCGAACTCTATGCGGTTCCGCCCCAGGCCGTGTTTCCCGAACTCGTCGCGCTCGCGGGAGGCCATGCGCCGGTGCTCGGGCGGGCGAGGGCGCTGCTGGAGGAAGGCAAGCCGCTCCACGCGCTCCATCTGGCCGAGGCCATTCCCGCCGGGGAGCCCGGGCATCGTGACGCGCTCGGCGTCCAGCTTGCAGCCCAGCGGGCGGTGCTCGAAGGCGCGGGGCGGGAGAACTTCAGCGAAGTGCGCTGGCTGGAAAGCGAGATCCTCCGGCTGGAGACGGCCCTGGGTGAAGCGCAGTGACCCATCCGCGTCTGTCTCTGGATGCCATGTGCACGTTCCGGTGGCCGTTCGAGCGCGAACTGGCGCTGTGGAAGGACGTCGGCGTCGGGCACGCGGGCCTGCTGATGAACAAGATCGCTGACGATCCGGGGCGCCACCTTGGTGCGCTCGACGATGCCGGTATCCGCATCAGCACGCTCATCACCGCAGGCTTCCAGCTCGCCGCGCCCGAGACGTGGGGTGCGACGCGCGAAACGCACAAGGCGATGATCGATCTGGTCGCGGCGCATGGCGGCCATTCGATCTATTTCACCAGCGGCCGGACGGTGCGCTGCGACTGGGACGAGGATGTGGCGCTGTTCGCGCAGGCTGTTGCGCCGACCGTCGAACATGCCCGCGCAAACGGCGTGATCGCTGCCTTCGAACCCAGCTTGCGGACCAGTGTTTCGTTCTGCACGCGCCTTGCCGACGCGGTGGACATCGCCGAGCGAACCGGGCTCGGGATCGTTTCCGACTTCAGCAACAACTGGATGGAGCGGGGCCTTGCCCAGACCCTGAAGCGCGCCATGCCGCACATCGCGCTTGTCCAGATCGGCGACATCGCCATCTCCGGACCGGGCGGGCGCTTGCACATCGGGCAGGGAGATCTGCCGCTCGGCCGCATGATGAACGACGTGCTGGAAGCCGGTTACGAGGGCGTGTTCGACCTTGAGGTCGTGCCTTCGGACTACACCGCAGATACCGCAGAGGCCGAGTTCCGGGCGGGCATCAATGCGGCTTCGGATCTGCTGTACGCGGCCGGGATCTGAGCGCCGGTCGCAAACAATAACGGGAGAGGAACGGGAAGATGTCCACATTCGAAGGCAAGACGGCGCTGATCATCGGTGCCGGGCAGAACATCGGTCGCCAGATCGCCCTCGAATGGGCCCGCCGCGGCGCCCGCGTCGCGGTTGCCGACATATCGAGGGACGGGGCCGAAGAGACCGCCGAACTCGTGCGTGCGTTGGGCGCGGAGAGCACCGGGCTGCATTGCAACGTGCTCGACGAGGCGTCGGTGCTGGAAGCCATCGATGCCGCCGAAGCCGCGCTCGGTCCCCTCGACATCCACATGAACAATGCCGGGATACTCTCGGGCGGCAATCCCGAGGACATCCCGCTTGCCGAATGGCAGCGCATGTTCGACGTCAATCTCTTCGGCATGGTGCGCGCCAACGCCATTGTGGTTCCGCGCATGATGGGACGCGGCGAGGGGCACATCGTCAATACGGCCAGCTTCGCCGGGCTCTATCCGTTCGCCGCGAGCCGCATTCACTATGCGGCGTCCAAGGCGGCGGTGCTGTCCATGTCGCAGAACCTCGCGCTCTATCTCATGCAGTTCGGGATTCGCGTGAGCTGCCTGTGTCCCGGCCCGGTCATGACGACCTCGCCCGATGCCATGAAGCACTTCAGCGAAGACTATACGATGCGCGCGCCGGGAAGCCATCTGTTCGTCAAGTCGCAGCCCGAGACGGCACGGATCCTGTCCGATGCGATGGAGGGCGGGGAGATCGTCGTGCCCACCCACGAGGAGGTCTGGACGACGCTGGCCGAAGTCGCCGCGAACCCCGATGCCTTCATCGAGAAGAAGCATGCCGAATTCATGGCGGGCGATCCCGGCAAGCCGGGCATCACCCAGGCCGTCATCGATTCGATCCGGGGCTGAAGGGACGATAATGACCTTGCTCGATCCCGACGAACGTTCGGCGCGCGGTGCGCAGGTCGCGCTGCGCGCCACCGCGCGCGAGCACGAGGTTCCGGCCACGCCGACCGAGGCGAGCTGGCGCGATTTCATCTTCGCGGAAATCTGGGCGCGACCGGGCCTCGAGATGCGCGCCCGCTACCTGATCTCGATCGCAAGCGCGGCCAGCAGCAACGGCCCGGCCGATCTTGTCGAGGATTACATTCGCGGCGCTCTGGTTACCCGTGAACTGACCCAGCCGGAGCTGCGAGAGGCGGCGTTGCACCTCGCCGTCTATGCCGGGTGGTCGCGCGGCGTGGAACTGGATCGGGCGATCACCCGCGTGACGATGGCGCTGGGGCAGCAGGTCAGCGAATACGACTCGATCAGGGCCGAGCCCTGGGATCCGGATTTCCGCGTGCGGGACGGCATAGACGAATTCAACACGGTCATGGGCTTTCCGGGACCGCCGCCGATGACCCCGTATTTCGAGGCGGGCATCGACAATTTCGTGTTCGGGGAAATGTGGAGGCGCGGCGCACTGGACCAACGCTCGCGGCGATGGATCACGCTGGTCGGTGTCTCCGAAAGCTGCGCGGCGACGCCGATCAAGACGCACTTCTACGCGGCGCTTTCGAGCGGCAACTGCACCGCGGACGAGTTGCAGGAGTTCGTCCTGCAGTACGCCGTCCATGCAGGGTGGCCGAAGGCTTCCGTGATCCAGGGCGCGGTGCTGGCGATGATCAGGAACCACCGGGAAGGGCTGCCATGGGACGCATGATGAACACGCAGCCCATCCGGACCGCCTTCATCGGGCTGGGCAGCCAGGGCGCGCCCATGGCCGAGCGTATGCTCGCCGCTGGCTTCCCGCTGACGGTGTGGGCGCGGCGGCCGGAGGCGCTCGCCCCGTTCGTGGCGCAAGGCGCTCTGGCGGCGGCATCTTTGCCGGAACTTGCGGCCTGGGCCGATCACGTGGGTATCTGCGTGGTCGACGATCCCGGCGTTGCCGCTATTTGCGAGCAATTGCTGCCTGCGATGCGGCCGGGCAGCCTGCTGGCGATCCACTCCACGATCCTGCCCGAAAGCTGCGAGCGCCTGGCGCGCCGCTGCGAAGCGGCCGGGATCGCATTTGTCGATGCCCCTGTCAGCGGCGGCGGCGGGGCGGCGGCGGCAGGCTCCCTGACGGTGATGTGCGGCGGCACGGAGGATGCCTTTGCACAGGCGAAGCCGGTTTTCGAAGCATTCGCCGGGCTGCTGGTGCACCTCGGGGCTGCCGGAGCCGGGCAGCGCGCGAAGATCGTGAACAACTCGCTGATGGCGGCCAACATGGGACTGGCTCATGCCGCCCTCGCGGCAGCCGAGGCGCTCGGCATAGACCGCAAGGCGGCGGCAGAGCTGATCAAGGGCAGCAGCGGCCGCAGCTTCGGCTTCGAGGTCTATGCGCGACTTCTACGTCCCGAGGCCTTCGAGCACGGCGCGGCGCTCCTGCGCAAGGATGTCGCCCTCCTGAGGGCAAGCCTTGGCGTGAACGGACCGGGTCACGTACTTGACGAGGCCGCCGCGGACTTTCTCGATGCGGCCGTGCATCGCGCCTAGAGCATTTTCTAATCAGGTGGAATCACCTGATGACTCGGAAAATGCGGCAAACGAGTGGCTTAGAGCGGCTATCCCTGCGGATATCCGAGCGCGGCGGAAAGCCCGCCGTCCACGAGCAGATCGGTCCCGCTGATGAACGATGCGCGATCGGAAGCCAGGAATTCGACGGCGTCGGCGATTTCCGACATGGCGCCTTCGCGCGACAACGGGGTCTGTGCGAACATTGCCCGCTTGCCCGCGCTCTTCTCGTAGGCGAGCGCCCCCATGGGCGTCGCGATGAGGCCGGGCGACAGCGACACGATACGCGCGCCGACCCGGCCCCAGTCCGCCGCCTCGCGCCGTGCCATCTGAAGCAAGCCGACCTTCGAGAGCGCGTAGGCGGTCGCAGGCGTGGCATTCTCGGCGCCCAGCACCCCGGCGACGCGGTCGGCGAGGTCCGGTGCGGCGGGCATTGCGAGGACTTCGATCACGGCCGGTGAAGGGCGGAAGCTGTGCGCGGCCAGCGACGCGATGAGGATGGCGCTTGCACCCGGCCGGGCGAGCGGCCGCAACGCTGCCGCAACCAGCGCTGGTCCACGCAGGTTCACCGCCAGTATTCTCGCAAAATCATCGGCCGCAATCGACAGGCCCGCAACGTGCACGAGGGAGCGAAATCCGCCCAGGCCCTCCGCCATGCGGGAGAGTGCCGCGACCGCGTCGGTGTCAGTGACATCGCATGCGAGCGGATGGACATCCGCGCCGTCACGGGCGAGTGAATCGGCCTGTGCACGGGCTGCCTCACCATCGATGTCGGCCAGCAGCACGCGGTGGGTCTGCGCCATGCGCCTTGCTACGGCCGAGCCCATCCCACCGGCACCGATGACGACCGCCAGCGGAAGGTCGGGCCTCCGGGTCCGGCCCGGAACGCCGCTCATTCTGGGGCGCCTTCGCCATCGTCGGACACGGCGGGCGTCCAGTCCGGATAAGCGCCGAGGCTGAGGACGATCAGGCCACTGACGATCGAAATGCTGACACCGGTGAGGAGAAGGGGGGAGTAACTGCCGAAGGCGTCGTGCGCCACTCCGGCGGAAAGCGGACCGATGGCCGATGCCAGCGCGATCATGCTCGTCATCACGCCGAAGATCGCACCGTAATGGCGAAGGCCTGCGTAGCGCGCGGTCAGGTAGCTGCACAGCTGCATCTTCGTGCCGGCCGCATAGCCGCTGATCATCATACCCACGACAACCAGCGCGGGAGTGGCGACCCCGTCCATGAGCAGGGGCCAGGCGATAGCGGTCGACGCCAGGGTCAGGCCGCCGATCCAGCGGGCATGAAAGCGATCGACCAGGGTTCCGGTGATGAGTTTGCCCGCAACCCCGGCGATCCCGGACAAGCTCACGAGCCAGGCGGCACTTTCGCGCGAGACCCCGGCCTCGACCAGAATGGGGAACTGATGCACCACGACGGCGATGGTCGCGGTCAGGATAAGGAAGGTGGCGATCGCGACTTTCCAGAGCGCGACACTGCGCCACGCCTGCGCGATTGTCAGGCCGGGCACGTCCGGGGCCGGTGCCGGTTTCTGGGCTCGGCGGTCACCGGGCGTGGCGGCCGCGCTTTTCCCCCTGAGGAACAGCACGGACAGGACGAAGGCAACGCCGCCCCAGCCCAGTCCCAGAATTACGAATGCTTCCCGCCAGCCGAAATGCGTGATCAGCCAGTTGCTGAGGGGCGGTGCGATGACCTGCGCCAGCGCGGTGCCCGACATGGTTATGCCAAGGGCGAGCCCGCGGCCCTTGGTGAAAGTGGCCGCCACGGCGGTGGACCACAGCGTCGACTGGACGAACAGGACGAACACGCCCCACACCAGCCACAATACGATCCACTGCACGAACGAGCCCGACGCGAGCGCGAAGGCGCAGATGGACGCGGTCGTGAGCACAAGGCCCGGCAAGGCGATGCGGCGCACTCCGCTGCGGTCGATCAATGCCCCGATGAACGGCGAGAGCACGATGGAAATCAAGGCAGCTGCGGCAAGGCCGCTCGAAAGCTGCGTGCGGTCCCATCCGAAGTCGCGCGCCAGCGGGTCCATGAACACCCCGGCGGCGGGGGTCATGAATGACATGAACGAGAAGCCGATCGAAGAGGCGAGCACGACCGGCCAGTAGCGACGCCACTCGGCCGATGCGGAAACGAGCTCTCCAGTCATATGCAACCTCTCCCTTGTGCCCGCTTGTCGCGGCGCGCGATTCTTCTTTGGGAGATCAGTATGGGGCGAGGACAGCGGCCGTCCACTAAAAGTATCCTCTTTTAGTGGGTCTGTACAACGCTCAAGCGATATGCGCGGCTAGGCAGCGAGATTTCATCGCGTGTTCGCCACTAACCCATTGGATTCATCATCGATCGGCGGCGGAATAAAGGGTTCTTAATTTGCATCCCGCCGCTACGCGTTATCCGCGTTGCCGGCTAGACGCTGACGTATCAGCGGCTAGCGCGACGAAGCGGCGCTTCAGGCGCGAATGCCAGATCTTTCGGCTCAGCTGCGCGCCGAGCACCGCAAGTTCGCCGTCACCGAGGCCAATCGCGGTAAGTTCGAGCAGTTTCGCGTTCCGCCACTCGCGCACGAACACGCGATGCTCGGCGCTGTCGTTGTCCTCGATCGGCTCTGCGAAACGGCGCCGGGAGAAGGCGGAGTTGATATCGAAGATGAGTTTGATGTATTCGCTCTGCGCCAGCGCGAAGATCGCATCCTGCGTCTCGCGTTCGAGCACCCTGACCGCATCGAAGGTGGCCTCATCCTTGAGCGCCGCGATCTTTTCCTTCAGGCGGCTGCATGTCGGTTCGATCACCTGAGGGTCGCGGCTTGCGGCCTTGCGTACCGCCTCCACCCACAGCGCCGAGGCAAGCACAGTCACGTCGCTGGGTTCCATGTCGAGTGTCTCGAGATATGCGCTGACAGTCGCTTCGATCGTGTCGGCGTCCGGGCGTGCGCTGAAGTACCCGCCGTTCATGCCGCGCCGCACGCGCAGCAGGCCTTCTCGCTCCAGCAGGCGGGCGACCTGACGTACCGTGGCGCGCGCACAACCGAGCTGGACGATGAGCGCCTCTTCACTCCCGAGAAGCGTGCCCTCCGGACTGGCGAGCGAAATTTCGCGAAGGCGTTCCGCGGCGACTTCCAGGGGGGTACGGGTTTTGGCGGCGATGCTCATGGATGCATCTCAAGCACAGAACGCGCGCGGCGGTCCAGTGCGCGTGTTTCAGAACAGGGCACGGACCTGCCGCATCGCCCGCCCGGCGTAGTCTTCAAGGCTGGCGATATCCCGCGCCTCGATCTGGTTTGGCGCTTCGAGACAGACCGGGACATGCGGGGGAAGGGCAGCCGCGAGAGCCTTCAGGGGGAGTTCCCCTTCGCCGGGAACGGATCGTTCGAAGCACGCCTCCTCCATATAGGGCTTGCCGGGGCCTACCATCGCCGCATCGGACATCTGCACGCGTCCCAGAAGCTGCGGGTCAAGCTGCGCGACCTGTTCCGCGCTATTGCCGCAGCGAAACAGGTGCATGGCGTCGATGATCAGCTTGGCGTGCGGCGATCCCAGCGCGTCCAGTACGTCCAAAGCGTGTTGAAGGCCGGAAAAGGCGTGAGGAGGCGCAAATTCGAGATAGAGGCCGAGACCGCGATCGTGTGTCATCGATGCCAGTATCGCCAATTCATCCATGGCGCGTGCCGGGTCCGTTTCGATTGCCACCGTGCCGACTGCGACCACACCCATTTCGGCCATGAGGTCGAGATCCTTGTCTAGTCCCGAGACCGAAGAGCCCGGGCGGATCGCAAACCCTTCGCCAAGCGACAGGCTTATCCCTTTATCCCCGGCCCGTTGCACCACCTCGAGCCGCGCGGATCGCCCATCGCGCAGCGACCATGGTGCGAACTGTGGAAGGCGCCACGGGACAGGGCCAAGGCCAATGGAAATATGCCCGCAGCCAAGTCGTGCCGCCAGATCGATGTGATCCCCGGGAGGCATTCCGAACACCGTTTGAGAATCGATTCCAAATCGGTCCATGTCCATAGTCCCTCGTTGCCCTGCCGATCGAGTTCGTCTCATTGCATGTGCACACCACGATACAGGATACTTTTTTGTGATTCAGGTAAGGGATATCGCAGTCATGATGCGAATATCTGCCATAAAGTATGCCCAATCGTAGCATGATTCTCTGAGTGTGGGCGCTGTGGGCACAATACCCGGAAGACGCTCGAAGATGCGCGCCGAGGATATTGTTGCGGCAGCGGGCAAGATGCCCGAAGGGCAAAGTCCTCCGTTACCATTTCCGCAGTTACATCGATCAGTATCGGATAGTCCCCCGCGCCTGAGGGCACCCGTTTATTCGCGTGGACGATGCAGTTCAGCTTTGCGCCCCGCCTTGACGCTTACACTATCCGAGGATCGAAACAAAAACACGGCAGGGGAGAGATAATGGTACGTTCAGCCAGGTTTCGTTCGCGATGCGGTCGGGGTACGGCCATGTGCATCGTCACCGGACTGCTTTTGACTGCCGGTGCCATTCCGGGCGAAGCTGCATCGCCAACGCCAGAGGCGATTGCCTGGCCCGAAGCTGTTCCGCCGGGTGCGACCGCCGATCCTCTCTTCACGAAACCCTATGTCGACATCGACGAGTGGCGTGATGCACCGGTGCGGCACCGTTACGTGCATGGCGGCTTCACCGGCACGGACATGCGTTTTTCCTTCTACCTCCCGCCCAAGGAAAAGTACGAAGGACGCTTCTTCGAATACGTCACCCCGGTGCCCGACAGCGAGAACCTCGCGCAGAAGGACACGCGCGATGGCGGAGGCAATATCGGTTTCGCGGTCAACCATGGCGGCTATTACATCGAGACCAACGGCGGCGGAGCCAGCGCCAACTCGGGGCCCGCTTACGCGACCGACCCGACCATCGGGGCCTACCGGGCCAATGCGGCTGCAGCCCAATTCTCCCGCGTCGTCGCCGCCAGGATGTACGGGGGCAAGCGCCCCTTCGGCTACATCTGGGGCGGCAGCGGCGGCGCCTATCGGACCGTAGGCAGCATCGAGAACACGGCCGGTGTCTGGGACGGGGCGGTTCCCTTCGTGATGGGCTCGGCGATGGCGACGCCGTACAATTTCACCGCGCCGCTCTATGCCTATCGGGTCCTGGGAGACAAACTGCCCGGCATCATCGACGCCTTCGACGTCGGCGGAACGGGGGACCCGTACAAGGGGCTGGACGCCGAGCAGCGCTCGGCGCTTTGGGAAATCCTGCAGTTTGGTTATCCCTTGCCCGAGCTGCGCGCTCTCGCCCGTGGCTATGTCGGCGCCTTTCCGGTGCTCTATCCGGGCATGCTCGCGGCCGACCCGACGTACTTCACCGACTTCTGGACCAAGCCCGGCTATGAAGGGTTCGATCCGCCCAAGTCCTTGCGCGACGCCCGTATCCAGCAAAAGGCGAAAGTCGTGCGGCTCATCATGGCGGCCGATGCAAACCGGCTCGGGATCACGCTCAAACCGCAGATGGGCCAGGCCCGGGGCACGGCGGAGCTTGCTTGGCAGGCGCTGATGGGTCCGGGAGGCAGCGAACTGCCGGTCGCCATCGAACTCGACGCGGTTCCGCAACGTGACTTCGGCAGCGCGGCCGACCTGAAGGTCAACAGCGGCGCAGCGGCGGGAGCGCTGCTGCGGCTGCAGCGCGTCGACGGGAAGATCGTCGTCCTGCAGAGCAACGATACGGCCGTTCTCGCCAAGCTCGCCGCTGGGGACGAAGTACAGATCGACAACTCGAACTGGCTGGCCGCGCAGACTTATCACCGGCATCAGGTCCCGACCCCGGACTTCTACACCTGGAACCAGTATCGCGGCCCGGATGGCAAACCGCTGGGACCCCAGCGGCCCAAGCTGCTAGGTCCCCAGTTCGCCATCGGAGCGGCGGGCGCCGTGCCCACCGGCAGGATCGGCGCGAAAGTCATTCTCGTCGAAAATCTCTCGGACACTGCGGCATGGCCGTGGGGCGCGGACTGGTATCGCACCAAGGTAGGCGAGCACCTCGGCAAGAAAGCCGACGACGCCTTCCGGGTCTGGTTCACCGAGCATGCCGAACATGGAGGTCAGGGCAGCGCCGAACTGGTGACTTTCACCGGCGTGCTGCAGCAGGCGCTGCTCGACGTCAGCGCGTGGGTGGAAAAGGGCATCGCACCGGCGCCGAGCACTGCCTATTCCATCAAGGACGGACAGGTCATCGTGCCGCCGACGGCGGCGGCGCGACTGGGCATTCAGCCCGTGGTCGCGCTGCGGGCCAATGGCGGCCTGCGCGCCGAGGTCGCTGCCGGAAAGCCGGTCACCCTGACCGCCGAGGCTCGCCTTCCAGAAGGTACTGGCCGCATCGTCGGCGGCGAGTGGGATTTCGAAGGGAAGGGCAGTTTCAGCGATCCAGCGGTTCTGGAGTTTCGCAAGGACGGGAGCGCCGCAGTGGGCGTCACTCACGCTTTCGCGGTGCCGGGGACCTATTTCGTGGGACTGCGCGTGACGGCCCAGCGGGAAGTGGAAGCTGGAAGCCCGTATGGGCGGATCATGAACCTCGGCCGGGTTCGTGTCGTGGTGAAGTAGCCTCGACGCGCTATCTTTTCCGATCAAACAAGAACGGCTCCGGGGAAGACCCCGGAGCCGCTTTTTTTCGCCCTGCCCGGTCGGGGCCGGACCAGTGGCCCGGCCCCGCCGTCACGGTCAGAAGTTCTTGCGCACGCCGAACTGCACGATGCGGCCGATCGAGAAGGCGGAACCTTGCGTCGCGTCGTAACCCAGCCCGGTCGCGCTGCGGAACTCGGGGGGGGCGGCGTCGAACAGGTTCTGGACGTTCAGCGTGAACGACAGGTTGCTCGTCAGGACCGAATCGGACTTCACGTCGTACTTGAAGAACAGGTTGATGGCGTCGAACGCGGATATCTTGGTCTGGCCGAACTCGACCGTGCCGCGCTTGTAGCCGGAGGTGTGGTTCCAGGTGACCTGTGCGCGAAGGCCGCCAATCGTCGTTCCCAGCGTGCCCTGCATACGGAACACGGGCGTATTGAACGCCAGGTCGTCCGCGATCGGGAGCGATGGCAGCGCACGGGACTTCTGCGACAGGCGATAGTTGCCCGATGCGCTCGCATCGAACGAGGCGAAGCTGGTGTCGAGCACGTAGTTGGCGCTGAAGTCGATGCCATCGAGCTTCGCGGTCCCGAGGTTACGCGACCGGGTATCGAGCGAAACCAGGACGGGCGTGGTGACCCCGCCCGCAGTGATCAGCGCCTGAGAGGTCGAGGTGGGGTTGGCGACCGTGAAGTTGAAGTTGGCCGGATTGAACTGCGTCAGATAGGCTGCCAGTTCCTGACCAGTGGGCCGCACCGAGTAGAGCTGCGGGAAGTTGGCATAGTAGTCGGTGAGATCGGCGCTCGTCACCGGCCGGCCGATCGTGCCGGACAGGTCGATGTTGTAGTAGCTGGCGTTGAGGGTGAGCCCCGGCACGAAAGGCGGCTCGATTTCCAGTCCGGCCGACCAGTTGGTGGCTTTCTGCGGCTGCAGGCCGGGGGCCGTGCCGGACACGAAGAGACCGACCTCGCCGGGCGCTGCGGTCACGCCGGGCGGCGTGCGCAGGAACGCGGCAGGCACCGTCGCGACCGCCGATGCCAGAACGCCAAGCTGGTCGACAGGTGATGGTGCGGTGAAGGACTTGCCCCAGTTGCCGCGGATCGCGATCCATTCGACGGGGCGCAGCGTGGCGGCGAACTTGGGATTGAAGGTGTCGCCGAAGTCGCTGTACTTGTCGTAGCGGGCCGAGGCGGACAGCGACAGCTCGTTGAGGAACGACATTTCGTTGCTGCTGCCGACGATCGGCACTTGCAGTTCGCCGAAAACGGAATCGACCTTCTGCGTGTAGCTGGTGGGGTCCTGGAAGGCGTAAGTGGTGGCGTTGGTCGTGCGCCGCTGGAAATTGTCCTGCATGTGTTCGTAGCCCACGGCAGCCTTGACCGAGCCGCCCGGGAGGGCGAACAGCGGGCCGTTGGCGATTGCGCGATAATCGAACAATTCGTTGCGTCCCACGCCCTCGGCGTAACGCAGCAGGCTGGCGGCCGTGGCAGGGCTGGCGGTGCCCACGTCATAGGGGTTCAATGCCCCGGACGCGAGTGCGCTGGCCTGCGCGGTCGTGCTGATCTGTGCGTTGCGGAACGAGGTGGTGGCGATGCCGTAGCTGAACAGGCCGCTCAGTTCCCAGTCGGAGCCGAGTTCGATCGAGATCGACGGCGCGATGCGCCATGTTTCCAGATTGGTTTCCTGCGTGGCGGAGCGAGCGCCGAACAGGGGGCTGTAGTCGTACCGAACGACTTGCGGCAGGCCGGTGTTGGCATCGCCGGTGGGGCGGTAATACGGCGATGCGGCGGTGAGCGTCGCCTGCCCCGTGGCTCCGGTGCTCAGAGCGCCGGTCCCCAGCGTGCCGCCTACGGCCTCGATGGCGCGGTTCGCATAGAGCGCGGTCACGTCGAAACGAACCGAGTCCGACAGACGCTGGTTCAAACGGGCGAAGACCGTGTGCAAGGTCGCGGTGGGATAGATGGCAACCGTGTCCGAGAAGTCGCACACGTTGGGGCCACCGGCCGCCAGCCCGGCGCCCGACGGCACGTAGGTTGCCGTGCCGACGCTGACGTTCGGAGCGGCGCAGTTGCGACCGGTCGGCACCTTGGTGTCCCAGTTGATCTGCTTAACCCAGTCCCGGTCCGAACCATAGACGCTGTCATGGTGCGAATAGCCGTAGGCGACGTAGAAACCGCCCGAGCCCCAATCCTTGCCTGCCATCGCACTGGCATCGACCGACTTGTAATTTTCGCCCAGGCCGTAGCGGGCGTCGACCTGAAGGCCGTTGAAGCGGTCGCGGGTGACGAAGTTCAGCACGCCGCCGAGAGCGTCCGAGCCGTAGACGGCCGAGCCGCCATCGGTCATGGCCTCGACGCGCGCGATGACGCCGGGCGCGATGATGTCGGGATCGACCGCAACCTGCTGGATGCCTGCACCGACCACACGCTGGCCGTCGAATAGAACGAGCGTCTGGGCGCCGCCGCTGGTGTTGGCGCCGGGCAGGTTGCGCAGGTTCGGACGGTTAATTGGATTGGACGCGTTCGCTCCGGCCTGGGGCGACACACCGGCGGGCAGGGCGTTGAAGAAGTTACCCACTTGCGGAACGCTGGCGAGAACCTGGCTCGTCGATGCGGCGCCGGTCGCGGTGACCTGTTCGCTGGTGACGCCGATGACGTTGTTGCCCGCCGGTGCGATGCCGCGGATGAGCGTACCGGTCACCACGATCGGCTCCGACGTGATCTGGTCGGCCGAGGTGTCCTCGGCGGGCGGCGCTTTCTCCTGCGCCGCCGCCATGCCCGGGATCAGGGCGATCCCTGCCACGCCGATCGCAAAACGCCACGCGGCGCGCTTCTTATTGAATTTCATCGTATTATCCTCCCCTTCTTGGTTGAAAACCATCGCCCGCCGGCTCTTTCCGACCGATCGGGCGCAACACGAATTGTCAGGTCTGCATGGCGAGCCTTTCTGCCGCGACCCGGCGCAGCTCGCTTGTCTTGATCTTGTTGCTGCCGGTGACGGCCAGATCCTCGGGCGCGAAGAACAGCACCCGGCGTGGAACCTTGTAGCTGGCCAGCCTGGTTCGGGCGTGGGACCGCAGGTCTTCCTCGCTGACCTGCGCGCGCTCGTGAAGGGCGACACAGGACACCACGATCTCACCCAGCGTATCGTGCGGCACGCCGACCGTCTGCGCGACCTTGACGCCTGCGCATTCGCGGATGACCTCGTCGATCTCCAGCGGGGAGACGTTGGCCCCCCCGGTCTTGATGATGTCGTTCAGCCGGCCTTCCCAGTGCAGACGTCCGGCATCGTCGAGCCACCCGCCGTCCCCGGTGCGCAGGAAGCCCTCCGCGTCGAGCGTGTCGGCAAGGGCCACGCCGAGGTAGCCGAGCATGAGCGTCGGCCCCTTGACCGCCAGTTCCCCGCGTTCGCCCAGCGGCATGGTCCGGCCGGTCAGAGGGTCGACGATCTTGAGGATATTGCCCGGCAAGGGCAGCCCATGGCTTTCCGCCGCTTCTTCCCGCGACGTCTGGGCAGGATAGGCGGCGCTGAGCGTGAAGGTCTCGGTGTTGCCATAGCAATGCCGTGGCTCGATCCAGTCGACCTCGACCGTCGGATGCCGGGCGATCGGCGAGGTCTCGTCGACATAGACCAGCGAGGACAGATCGACTTCGGCCCAGTTCGGTGCGGCGATCAGTTGCTCCCACTGATGCGGCCAGGCGAAGAGGAACTGAACTTTGTGGGCCTCCATCAGCGCCAGCGCCTCGGCAGGCTGGAACGTGGACTGCAGAACGATGGTGCCGCCTTTCGCGAGCGTGCCGCCCACGATCATCGCGAAGTTGCCGGACCAGAAGAAGCCATTCGCGGTCCAGCTGCGGACGCCATCGCTCAGTCCTTGCTGCGGCCCCATGCGCCACATCTGCAAGGTCACCCCGCGATGCGAGGATACGATGCCCTTGGGAAGCGCGGTGGACCCTGAGGAAAAGAACAGCACGCCGGCATCGGCCGGAGAGACCGCAGCGGCACGCGCGGCAATACTCGCCTCCGCGATCGCGTTGCCCGCCGCGAGGAAAGCGGACCAGTCCTGCACCGCTCCGCAGGCCCCGTCGCCGACCATGACCAGCGTCTTGAGAAAGGGAAAGCGCAGCGAGGCGAAGCTATGCGGCGTGGCCTCGGTAACCCGGGTATCGAGTTCGGCCAGTGCCGCCAGGAAGTCCTTCTTGAGCACGGTGCGTTCGAACAGCAGTGTCGAGATCGCCGATTTCTCGATGAGGTAACCAAGCTCGGCGGCCGTCGAGAAAGTTCCGATCGGCGCGGCGACACCTCCGGCGAGCGCGATGCCGAAAGTGGCGGACAGGAATTCCGGCCGGTTCGTCATTAGAACGCCGACCCGCTCGCCGTGCGCAAGCCCACAGGCGACGAGCGCTTTGGCCACCGCATTGGCTTCCCGCCAGAGGTCCGCATAGGACCAGCGCTCGGTCGTGCCATCCGCGCGGGAATGGATCAGGGCCTCGCGGCTGCAATATTGCGCCGTGACTTCGCGCAGGAAGCCCCCGAGCGTCAGTGCGCCCAGACCGGCCTCGTCGCCGAGCGGCAGGCCGCAGGAGATGGACAGGGCCGGATCGGCTATGAAGCGGTGTTGGGTCACGGCGTCGATCCGGTCAGTAGGGAAGCTGGATTTCGTTGACCGAAGTGACGACCGTCTTGCCGTCCTGGTTGGTCATCCGCACCTCGATCCGCACTACCGGGAAGCCCCATTCCGAATCCGCGATTTTCTCGACCACTTCGCCCTCGATCCAGGTGACGTCGCCCTCGAACGCAGGACCGCGAAACTCGGACTTGGCGTGGCGGACCATGCCGTCGTGTCCGGCCCAGAACGCCAGGTAGTCGGTGTTCCACGCGGCCATCGTGGCGCCGTAGCCGTAAGCACGGTGCATCCCGATCTCGCTCGCACGGCTGTCGTCGATGTGGCCGCGCGATGGGCCGAGGTAGAGCCCGTCACGCAGGCGCGGATCGATCATCGCGCCTTCCTCGTCGAAGCTGAACCCGTCGATCCAGCCCATGTCCTGATTGACCCAGCAGTCGGGCACGCCATCCACGCCCTGCCAGTAGAAGCTGCCCCAGATGTTGAATACGAAAGCGCGGTATTCGGTGGTGAAGCTCGCGATCGAGTGAGGGCCGATCACCCGGCGCGGCAGCTTGTCGCCTACCGAGACGTCCTCGAAATGCGGTGACTTGCCGTCTCGGTTGGAAAGGAACCAGTCGCGCCGTGCCTGGTCGATTTCCGCCAGTTCCGCCTGCGTCCATTTGTGCGGCGTGCCTGCGGTGGAGGCGTACATGCCCCGCTTTTCGGCCTCCTTGGCCAGATAGCGGATCACGGTAGGGCAGGATTTGGCGATGAGGTCACCGCGCTGGTTGCGATGGATCGTGTCGCCGCGCTGGAACAGGGTCGGACCGGCGAACTTGGTGTCGGTCAGCTTGTAGCCGGTGAAGATCCGCTCATGGCTGATCTGGTCGCCGGGCCGGACGTTGACGCCGTACCACCACCATTCCTCGCCGCCGAAGATCATGTGCTGGCCATCGATCCGGCCCACGCAGGCCTGATTGTTGCCATGCCCGTAATCGAGTGCGACCAGCATCGACTGCGGTGCGATGATGTCGCCGAATCTGGACGCCGCCGCAAATCGCTGGTCCCAGTGGATCGGGTTGACGTAGTCCATCGCCATGACCCAGCGGCGGATGTCGGTCTTGTTGCATGGCTCCCACAGCTCTCCACCGCCGACCTGATGGCCAAGACGCCATTCGACGTCGCTGATATCCATTTCGATCCTGGGATCCGCTTCGGCCATGTCCCGCTCCTCCTCGCGAAACCACGCGACGCAGGGCAGGCCTGCAACGTCGCTGGTTCATCGTTGAGGGACATAGTCGCGCAATCAGAACCGTATGGCTTGACCTATCAGGACAAAGTGTTCCCTGCCGTTGCAGACTTGCGGGTCGCGCGTAGCTGCGAAGGCGATTGCTAAACCCCGCGCTTATGCGCAACAAAGCTGCCGGATTCTAATCCGCGCTGGTTGAAGCCAGGGGGCAGGTCAGCACCAATCGAACCGCACCTAACGGCGGCCAGTTGCAGCACGGGCATGGGGTTTATCGTGCGATTTTGCGGATGTTGCGCGCCATCTCATCGAGATGCGACGACCAGGTTCCGCAGCAGCCTCCAAAGATATCGATATGCGGATAGCGTTGCGCCAGGTTGCTGATGCGATGGCCCAGGTCGACGGGGTCTCCTTCCTCCAAGTGGCCGATCGAGCACAACTCGATCTTGTCCTTTGCGCTCGCATTTGGGCGTAAGCTGCGCACGCGCCGGACCCAGTCTCCCGGTTCGAGCGCCGGTTCGAATTCAAGCGGATGCGAGCAATTGATACCGTAGTAGTCCGGCTTGGCGTCGCCAGCCTGCGCATCGATGGTCTCGACGGCTTCTTTCAGGCTTGCGCCCGATTTGAGCCGGTGGTCGCTATCCAGCATGAAGGAGATGCCAAGAGGGAGGCCGATCCGCGCAGCCGCCCGTGCGACACCGAGCGCCTCAGGGATGCCGTTGAATGTGGCCGCCCACACAAAGTCGACCTCCGCACGCTTGAGCACCTCAAGCTGAAAACCGTGATAATCCTCGGCTTCGTCGGCCGTGATCGTCCGGTTGAGCGAGTAGGCGTCTCCACGCGGGCCAACTTGTCCGCCGATGAGGATTTCCGTGACTTGTCCCTCATAGGGCCGCGCGACCTCGCGAAGGAAGTCAATCGACCGTTGGAGCGCATCGGCGAGTCCGGCACGCGAATAGCCGAGCTTGTCGCCCCAGTCCGGGCTGCCGCGATAGTCGAGCCCAGAGAGCATCGCGACGAAGCCGTGCTCGGCGGCGACGTCGAGTACGCGGCTGTACATCGTCTTCAGGTCGGACATGGCGGCGGGATTGTCGAGCAAAGGATACATGGCAAATTCCGGCAGATCGTGCCCGTACCGATATTGTATCTCGGTCTCCTGACCGCCTTCCGTCAGATAGAAGCGGCCGTCTCTCTGCGGAGTAAATCCTGCCATCTTCCACGTCCTCGCGTTGGCGAGTCCAATCATATCTTATTGAGAGGGGCACTTGAAGTCCTGGAAAACTCACCATCGCCAATAGTATCCGCGCGACAAAAAAGCTCGAGATCTGCCGGTTGGAACACGGCCGAGCTTGCTCGCTCGAGATGGGGAAGCGGCCGGTCTGCCCTTGGAGAGTGGAAATCGGCGGATAAGTGACCGGGATGGGTCGGGCCGAGAAGCCCGTCATCCCGGGAAGCCATCATTGGAAAGAATCGAAAGCCTTTCGACCTGCCCTGCCTGGGGCACGGTTCGTCCATCCGTTTCCCTTTTTAACGATTCCGTGTCTAGGGGCCGACGAACTCGCTTGATGCCGACTTCGGCGTCGCTTCCATTCCTTGGTCGATCATCGGCCTTATTCGCCACGTGTCGGGCGCGCTGTGTCGCACTCGCTTTCGGCGAAACCGGAGAAAAACATGTCCGCTAGCCAGGCGCCCAGCGCCCAATTCGGCTGGTTCAAACGCAGCAGCGAACTGACCCTGGACGACGTGACCGTCATCGACCGATCCACCATCAACCGGGCGGTTGGCGCCGCCGCGCTCGGCAACGCGATGGAGTGGTTCGACTTTGGCGTGTATGGCTATATCGCCATCACGCTGGGTCACGTCTTCTTCCCTACGGGCAGTCCGACAGCCCAGTTGATCGCCACGTTCGCAACGTTCACGGCGGCGTTTTTCGTCCGGCCGCTGGGCGGTCTGGTGTTCGGTCCGCTGGGCGATCGCTACGGGAGGCACCGGATTCTGGCGCTCACCATGATAATGATGGCCGCGGGCACCTTCGCGATCGGCCTGATCCCGTCCTATGCGCAGATCGGCATCGCGGCGCCGGCGCTGCTGCTGGCGGCGCGACTGGTGCAGGGCTTCTCGACCGGCGGCGAATACGGCGGTGCGGCCACGTTCATAGCCGAGTATTCGACCGACCGCCGCCGAGGGCAAATGGGCAGCTGGCTCGAATTCGGGACACTGGGGGGCTACATCGCAGGCGCCGGCACCGTCACCGCGCTGCAGATGATGCTGTCTCCGGCCGAGATGCTGGCTTGGGGCTGGCGCATACCCTTCCTGATCGCCGGACCGCTGGGCCTGCTGGGCCTCTACATGCGGCTCAAGCTGGAGGAAACTCCCGCCTTCCAGGCCTACACCGAGGAAGTGGACAAGCGCGAGGGCGATCGTCCCCGGCTGGGTGATCTGTTCCGGGTTCACCGTGTGCAGTTGCTGAAATGCATGGGGCTAGTCCTGGTGTTCAACGTGACCGATTACATGCTGCTCACGTATATGCCGAACTATCTGAGTGTCACGATGGGCTATGCGCAGAGCAAGGGCCTGTTGCTTATCATTCTGGTGATGGTCGTGATGATGCCGCTCAATGTCATGGGCGGGCTCTTCAGCGATCGGCTTGGTCGCCGTCCCATGATCATCGGTGCCTGCGCCGCACTGATACTTCTGTCTATTCCTTGCATGCTGCTGATCGGCACTGGAAACGATGGCCTGATCTTCCTCGGCCTCATGATTCTGGGCGTTGCACTGGTGTGCTTCACCAGTTCCATGCCGTCGACGCTGCCTGCTCTGTTTTATACGCCGGTTCGTTACAGCGCCCTGTCGATCGCGTTCAACGTGTCGGTCTCACTGTTCGGTGGCACGACGCCGCTGCTGACCGCCTGGCTGGTGGATAAGACGGGCGACCCGCTGATGCCGGCCTACTACCTTATGGGGGCGGCCACGATCGGCCTCGTCACCATGCTCACGGTAAAGGAGACAGCGGGCATGCCGCTGCGCGGATCACCGCCCGCCGTGGAGACCAGGGCAGAGGCCATGGCACTCGTGAAGGGCGACGATCCTGTCACGGTCGACCGGACGCTGCCCGATCAGGACGTGTCGCGCGCCGATTACGGCAACATGGAGCTAGTGCCTGCACTCGCCGATTAAGACGAATCACCATCTCCCGTGTCGATACGCGCTGGTTCAGAAGGTGTAACGCAGTTGCGCTTCTTCTCCGGCGGCGAGCGACCGCGACCATGTCGCAATACCGTCCGTCTCGGCTAGCGTCTCACCCTGTGCGACGATCTTCTGGCCGGGCGAGCCGATCGGGATTTCCACCGCCACGGGGAAGGGGTTGGCGTTCGAGATGGTCAGCACCATCTCCTTTTGCGTCAGCCGCTTCTGGGTCGCTAGGACTTGCATGCTCGTCCCGGCAGCAAGGCGGAAGGTCTCTCCCTCGGCCCGGTCCGTCAGCGTGCCGAGACCCAGAAGCTGTCGGCCTGCCGCGCCCTGCGCATAAAGCGCGGTCGTGCCTTGGGGCAGGGCAAGTCCAAGCCCCGCCGCGCTTTCATTGCGCAGGACCAGCACGATGGTAGTCGGCGCGCCGTCCAGCATCTGCCAGGGGGAGACGGTGCGGCGATATCGGCGCTCGAACGGGATGTTCCCACGTGCCAGCAGCGCGACCTGCTTTTGCGCGCGCGGGACGACGGTGACCCGTTCCGGAACGCGGTAGAGCTTGAGGTCACCCAGATCCTCGGGAGGAGGAGGAGGGGGCGGCGGTGGCGGCGGAGGGGCTGCCATAGCCACAGCCAATGGTGGCGGTGCTCCCTCGAACCGCCGCTGCGCGGTGACGATGATCTCCTGCTGCGGCGCGGTGTGCGATGCGAGATCGGACGTGGTCGTTCCAAGCGGAAAGCAGGAAAGGCGCAGGCGTGCGATCGCGGCCTGCATCTGCGGGGTCGCGACACGGTTGAGACGGCCCGCGACGGCGCTGACTTCGGCTTGGGCAAACGCCTGCCCGTTACCGTTCGCCAGCGTCAGCCATGCGAACAGGTCCAGGTTGCGGCCATCGGTGGCCTGTGTCGCCACATAGCTCGCGCGCCAGTCGAAGCCGGAGGCAAGATAACTTAGCCGCACGGTGACTGTGCGGGCGGAGGGGCTGTCGGTCGTCACACTCAGTACCGGCTTGCCCGACAGGCCGGCGGGAACGCCGCCGAACGCCAGCTTCTCGGGCAGGCCGGAGCATCGCAGTGCCTCTATTCCGCTGGCGGAGCTAAGGACGACGCCCTGTTGCGGGCCGGCGACGATCGTGGCTTCCTCGCTGGTCGCGCGGCCGGTCGCCTTATCCGTGCGGGTGATCGTCACTTCGCGGCCCAGCGTTCCGTCGATCAGCGACGCAGGCGAGAGCAGGCGTGCATCGCGGTTCTTTTCGATCGTGCCGCCGGGCAGCCCGTCGATCACCGCGCTGACCGGAATGATGCCCTCGGCTACGCCTTCGAAACGTAGCTCCGCGCGGCCGCGCGGCAGGCGGATCTTGCGGGTTTCGGTGATCATTGCGAACCCGCGCGGGTTGGCCCTGTCGATCTCGCCCCGGGCATAGGCCGCGCGGTAGACGGTCAGTGCGACCCGTACAGGAGCGGCCGAGACAATTATCCGCGTCTCCTGCGCCACGCCCGCTGACGGCGAGGCACCGGCCGCGAGGATGATGGCGAGATGGAGCCGGGCCATCAGTAGCGGGTGTCGAATGTCGCGGTGACCACCGCTTCCCCGTTTGCCGGAACCGGCACCTGCCAGACGGCTGCCCCGGCATCGCGGCGCTCGCTCTTGCGGTTTTCCTCGGTGATCCGCGTATCGCTCCAGTCGAGCCCGTTCTGTACCAGTTCCACCGTCACGCCGCGCGCGCGCGCGTTGGTGAGGCGATAGCGCATCTGGGTGCGCCAGCGGTTGGGGTTGACCCGGGTTCGGGCGACTACGACGGGATGCACCTTCACGTCGAAGGCGTCGCCGGTCGGCAGGGCGATGGTGGAGCCCTGCGGCGTGTGGCCGATGGTGTTCTCGCCAGTGAACTGCGGCTGTCCGCGCGCGTCGCGCACATAGACGCGAACGGTGCCTGCGGGAAGGGCATCGCCAAGGCCGCCCGCGCCCGAGTTGGCGAAGCTCAGGACGCTTTGCGCACTGCGCGCCTCATCCGCGCTGGCGAGCCAGCCGTTCTCGAAGCGATAGCCCGAACTTGCGGTCACGCCTTTCACATCCAGGAAGCTGACCTGCTTGGTCTGCTTGTCCGCGATCGTTGTCCGCTCTGTCAGGGGGTAGAGATAGAAGTCGCCCAACTGCTCACGCGAGGCGCTTTCGGTGCCGGGGCTGGTGCGCGTCATGCGGCGCGGCTGGGGCATGTACATGTCTGCGCCGCTGGCACTTCCGACGTCGCCCGCGACGAGCAGGGTCTTCGCATGGGAAAAGGTTGTGCCGCTGTTGTTCTGCAACGTAATCCAGCCCTGTACGTCGATCTTGCCGGTCTTGTCGTCGAACAGGGCGACATAATCCGCGTTCCAGCGCAGACCGCCCGTGAGATACGACAGCGTCGTCGGCCGCGTTCCGGGCCGCGTGCTAGCCAGCGTGACCGAAAGCGTCGGCCGTGCCCGCAGCGATTCAGGCACCCGATCGAACACGGCGCGAACCGGAAGCCCGTCGTCGCGCAGAACCTCGATGCGTCCCCCGATGTCGAGCACAACTCCGCCGTTCACCGCCAGCACGCGGGCGCGTTCGCGCGTCTCTGCGCCGGTGGCGGGATTGGTGCGGATCAGCGTGATCGTTTCCCCGACCGCCTTTTCCATCAGGCTGGAAGGAGAGAGCAGGTCATAATCGAAGTTCTGCTCCACGATCGCCGCGTCGGCGACGGTGAGCGAAACCGTGGCCGGGCGGATCTGGGCGCTGACGTCGGGAAAGTCCTGGCGCACGCTCCCGTTAGCGAGGTTCAGCGTGCGAATGTCCTGCACCAGAGCCACATCGTTGTTGTATATGGTAATCGACAGATCACCTTGAGCGCTCGGCGTTGCGGGGACGCTCGTATCCTGTGCCGCCAGCGGGACGGAAGCGGAAGCAAGCAGGGCTGCCCAGCCGAAGTACCTCTTACGCATCGACTTCCCCCCTTCGTCTTGGCATGCCGGTGTCGCATAGTGTCGAAGCCAGATTGAAAAGACCAGTACGCGAACAGGATTTCAGAACAAATTCAACGAAGCAAATCGTCCGGCATTGGCCGATGTCCGGCGGGAACTGACGGGAGGCATGGTTTTGGCAGTCGTAGCGGTAAAAATCGGGCGTTGCAGCGCCGCGCTCATTATTGCGCTTTGGCCCATGCGGCCTGCCGTTGCGCAAGCGGCACTCGCAGAATCGGCGCCTGCGCAATCCGTGGAGATGTCGCCGGCGGGTGAATACGTGCATTCCGAAATGGAACTGGTGGCGGGCATTCGCCTAAACAAAGACGGAACGTTCGAATATGGGCTGACGGTCGGCTCGCTTGATGAACGGGCGAAAGGGCGCTGGGCGCTGGCTGGCGGCCATATCGAACTGATCAGCGATCCGCGGCCGATTGCGCCGACGATAACAGCCGCGCGCGTCGATGCCGCTCCGGGCCAGCCCTTCGCGTTCAGGCTTCTGGCGCCCAATGGCACCGACGTGCCGGGCGTCGACTTCAGCATCGATTTCGACATTGGCGATCCTTTGCAAGATTACACGAACGGCTCTGCATGGCGTCTTCCTGCGGACGAGACGCGCACCCCGCGTTTCGTGACGTTCGCAATGCCGAGCTACCACCTGCGTTCCCCACGACTGCCACTCGATGCACGGGCGGGGACAATCGCGAATTTTGCCCTGATACCGAACGACTTCGGTGTCGCCGACCTGACGGGCGTTGTCGCCGAGATAGCAGGGGACACCCTGACGCTGCATCGACCGGAAGGTACGATGCGCTTTCGCAGGTCGTCCGTGGTGCGGGATTAAACGGCGCCGGGCGCTCCTTGTCGGCGCTGCCGCGCTCAGTCGATGACGACAGTGCTCGCGGCGATGGTGTGAGGAACCGCCATTTTGCCCAGGCCGCTTTCCTCGACGGTCTGGTCCTTCCGGAAGGCCGTCAGAATTGCACCGAACCCGCTGCCACGCAGCTGGCTGGAAGGTCCTGAAACCGACTAAGTGGCCGGCAACGACGGTTCCATCGCTGTGTCCGCCAAGGCTATGCCGGACAGTACGTGGGCGGGGGCCCAGATGTGCGCCGGAATAGCGGAAGCGGACGGTCTGCACTGAGGGAGCGAAATTTCTTTGCTGAGTGTCTTGATGGGTAGGTCGCGGTGGAGCCCTCCTGGTCATCCCTGTGGTGCTGGGCAACAGCAGCTTCCGTGCGAAGACACAGCCACACGATGAATCTCGATGATCGCGCTAAGCTCGCCAGATAACGTCGGTATGTAACAAGCACATTCCCGTGTGATGTTACACGAACTGCCCGGCCGCCTACTCCATTCGCAATGGTTCCAAACCAATGCGCGAATTTCTCCGACGGGCGGTGGCCAGCGCCAAGGGGGTTCGCTCTGCTGGTCGCATCCGTGCTTGCCTTGATGCGATTATTCCGTAGCTTACGTAAATATCCATATTGAGGGGCAACAAAATGGATAAGCGCGTTGCGTCACGGGGCGGACCATCGAACCGGCGGACGACCAATCTGTTTCTCGGATCCGCTCTGGCGAGCATGGCCGTTGGCCTTGCCTTGCCGGCACATGCGCAGGATGCCTGCGGGCCTCACATCGATGGCGCGGTCACCTGCACTCCGGCGGGCAATCCTTATCCGGACGGGATCGAGTACTACTCTCCCGCCGCCGATCCGGCGCTCGATCCCGGCCTAGATCCCTCCGCGCCGGTGCTCGACCTGACCGTCGTGCTGGAGCCCGGCGTGCGAATCGCCCCGACAGCCAGCGTACCGGGCGTGGCGGTGATCGGATTTAACGATGGCGCGGTGACGCTCGATGGCGGGGTCGATACCGCGATCGAGGTGAGCGGCACCGGATCGCTCGGCGTGCTTGGTCTCACCAATTACGGCGACCTCACGATCAACACCGACAGCATCGTCGCCAGCGGGCGTGCATCGGGCGGGATCAACGCCAATTCGAACGAAGGTAACGTCTCGATCACTGCCAATACCATCAATGTGACGGGCAACAGCGGGATGGGGATCAGCGCCAATTCCTATCGTGGTGACGTGACCATCGACGTCGGCAGCGTCTCGTCCTCGGGCTACTACGTCGGTGGCATCAATGCCTACGCCGGGCGCGGCGACATCTCGATCACCGCGGGCACGGTGAGCACGACGGGCGGCAGCTTCTACAGCTACGGCTCGACGGCGATCGAGGCGCGGTCCTATTACGGCTCCATCGGCATGGACCTCGGCACCGTATCGACCGAGGCGGACTATTCGAACGGCATCACGGCAGTGTCCTTCGCCGGAGACGGCGTGGTGGACATCGCCGCCGACACCATCACCACCGCAGGCTTCGCCTCGCTGGGCGTGCTGATGCAGGCCGATACCGTGAACCTCTCGGTGGAAAACCTCAGCACCAGCGGCGACGGAGCCTACGGTGCGGTAATGTTCAGTACCGGCGTCGGCGGGGCGAGCTTCACCTCGACCGGCACGGTGTCGACGAGCGGTGAAGACGCGATGGGCGTCCTGGCGAAGTCGTACTACGGCGGCAGCACGGTGATCGACGTGGCCAACGTTACCACGCATGGCAACAATTCGACGGCGGTTTACGGCTATTCGCAAGTGGGCGATGTGGCGATCACGGTCCATGACGCATCGACACTGGGCGACAATTCCCCGGCGGTGGAGGCGTTGGGCTACAACGCCTCCGTCACCGTCACCGGTATGGTCTCGACGCAGGGCGAAGCCTCCGAGGGCGTCGTGGCGGTCGGCTTCCTCGGCAACGCCGACGTCGTCAACACCGGCTCGATCAACACCGGCGGCAAGGGTTCGACGGGCATCTACGCGGGCGCCTATTACGATGTGGCGGTGAGCGGCACCGGTTCCGTCCTGACGAGCGGCGACGGCGCGGTCGGCATCGAAGGGTACAGCCGCTATGGCAGCATCAGCGTCACCGCAGGTTCGGTGACGACGACCGGCGAGTATGCGCAGGGCATCCGCGCCTATGCGGCAAGCGTCTATGGCGGCAGTGACGTGACGGTGAATGTCGGTTCGGTCACGACCAGCGGAACGCTGTCGGACGGGATCGCCGCGCTGTCTCTGACCGGCAACGTCGATGTGACCTCCACCGGGGCGATCTCGACGGCAGGCGACGGGGCCTTCGGCGCCTATGCCTTCAGCCTGCTGGGCGATGCCTCGATCACCGTGAACGACGTGACCACGACCGGCGACGATGCGGTGGGCGTGCAGGCGTATGGCTACAACGCCAGCGTCACCGTCAATGGCGACCTGTCGACCAGCGGCACGGACGGCAATTTCTACTTCGGTGCGGGCGGCGTGCAGGCGACGGGCTCTTTCGGCACCGCAACGGTCATGATCAACGGCTCGGTCACGACCGCGGGCAATTACGCCACCGGCGTCTTCGCGAGCGGCTATTACGGCGCGACCGTCACCAATTCCGGCGCAATCTCGACCCGTGGCGACTTTGCCAACGGCGTCACCGTCGAGGCTATCTACGGCCCCGGCGTCGTGGTGAACGACGGCACGATCGCGACTTCGGGAGCGAGCAGCGCGGGCATCATCGTCGATGGATACGATGACGTCGCGGTTCGGGGCTCGGGCTCGGTCACGACCTCGGGCAACTATTCGGCGGGCATCGGCGTATCGACCAGCTACGGTACGGCATCGGTGACGATCGGCTCGGTGGCGACCACCGGCGAAGTGGCGACGGCGATCAACGCATATGGCTCGCAAAGCGCGGCGGTCAGCGTCGGGACGGTTTCTACCGAGGGGACCAACTCGCTCGGCGTGCTGGCGGGCAGCTACGGTAATGTCAGCGTTACGGCGGGTAACGTTTCCACGTCGGGGGACGACAGCGATGCGATCCGGGCGGCGACGTTTGGCGCGGGCAGTACGATCACCATCGATGCGGGCACGCTGAGCACGGCTGGCGCAAACAGCAACGCGATCACCGCGCTCGGCTTCGGCGGCGACGTGGCGATCAACCTGACCGGCGCGGTTTCGGCGGCGCAGGATACGGCAGTGACGATCCAGTCAGCGGGCGACGTGACCGTTGCCATCGGCGCGGCGGGCTCCGTGACGGGCGCGATCGACGGGATCGAGACCGATGCCGAAGGCACGACCACGATCACCAATCGAGGCACGCTCAACACCGGCAGCGGGCATGCCATAGTGGTGGCGGGTGGCCCGGCCGTGGTCGCCAACGCGGGCACCATCAACGGGCGCGTGCTGCTTTCGGCGGGCGATGATCGCTTCACCAACACTGGTTTGTTCCGCGCAAGCGCCGGTAGCGACTTCGGCGCAGGTAGCGACGTGTTCACCAACACCGGAATGCTGCTCGTCGATGCGCCAGGTACTGCGCCGCTCAGCGTGACCTTCAACGGGCTGGAGGCCTTTGCCAACTCCGGCCTCGTCGACATGCGCAATGGCACCGTGGGCGACCAACTGACGCTGCCCGGCTCCTTCACCGGGTCGGGCGCGAGCCGACTGGGCCTCGACCTCACCTCCAGCGCGGCGGGCGTAATGACCGCCGACCGGCTGAACGTCGGCACGGCGGCGGGATCGACACAGATCCAGCTAAATCTGGGCGGCACCGTCTACGTCACGCCGGGGCTGACCCTGGTGCAGGCTTCGGCGGCTTCCTCGCCCACGGCCTTCACGCTTGCGCCGAACCTGGCTGACGTGGGCTTCGTGGCGCTCGATCTCGTTTACCGGCCGACGACGTTCGCCTATCAACTCGTCGGCACACCGGGCGCGGGGGCCTATCGCGCGGCCAAGGCGCTCGAGGGCGCGCAGAGCCTCTGGTATCGCTCGGCCGACGCGGTAACGGCGCACCTTACCGCCGTGCGCGACGGACGGTTCTCCAATGCTGCGAACTCGGGCAGTTTCTGGCTGCAGATGTCGGGCGGCGTCGACAAGCGGGACGAGACCCGCGCGGTCAGCCAGTTCGGCATCGCGCGCAGCTACAACCTCGATTACCGACAGGACTATTTCGGCGGCCAGCTCGGGTTCGACATCGGCACGATGGGCGAGAAGGGCGGCGTGGTCTTCGGCGTGACCGGCGGCTACTTGTCCTCCACCCTGCGCTTCGCCGAAGCGACCCGGTTCGACTACGACGGGCTCAACCTCGGTGCCTATGCATCGCTTCAGGCGGGCGGGTTCTTCGCCAATGCGCTGGTCAAGTACGACCACTACTGGATCGATGCGCATGGTGGATCGACCGGGTACAAGGACGGCCTCGGCGGCAACGCCATCGGTGCGCAGGCGGAAGCGGGCTTCCGCTTCGGATCGACCGGGTTCTTCGCCGAACCACTGGCAAGTATCGCTTACGTCCGCACCAGCCTCGACGATCTGGAAGCGCTCGGTCAGGTGCTCGACTACGACCGGGCGGATGGGCTGCGCGGCAAGGCGGGCCTGCGTATCGGGGGCACCAGGGCCATCGGTGGCGGCAACATGCTTACCTTCTATGCCAGCGGCATGGCGGTGAAGGAGTTCAAGGGCCGGGACGGCGCGACCTTCGTGTCCGGCCCTTATTCGTTGGCCCTCGGCAACCGGCGCATTGGCACGTATGGCCAGGGCACGCTGGGCCTCAACGTGACGACGCCGGGCGGGATCAGCGGCTTCATCGAGGGCACGCTCGACGCCAGCGGCGACTACAGCGGCGCGGGCGGCCGGGCGGGGATCAAGATCCCATTCTGAAGCATCCCGGCAAGCAGGATATCATGACGGATACGGACAAGGCCTCCGCGAACGGGCCGACCAACATCTCGGTCTCGCGCGGGCTGGCGGACTGGCTGCTGCGCAACCGCACGAGCTTCGCTTTCACTTCGTACCAGACCGGGCAGTTGTTCCTGACCGGAGTACTGGCGAACGGGACGATCTCGTTCAACCAGCAGAACTTCACTCGCGCGATGGGCGTCTGCTACCAGCCGGGACGGCTTTACCTCGGATCGCTGCATCAGGTCTGGCGGCTGGAGAATATGCTCAAGCCCGGGCAAGTGGCGAACCAGCAGTTCGACATGGCCCTGGTCCCGCGCAACGCGCAGACGACGGGCGACGTCGACGTGCATGAGATCGGCACCGACCGGGCGGGCCGCGTTCTGTTCGTCAACACGAAGTACAGCTGCCTCGCCACTCTGGACCTGAACCACAGCTTCCGCCCGATCTGGAAGCCACCCTTCATCTCGAAGCTGGCGCCCGAGGATCGCTGCCACCTCAACGGCATGGCGATCCACGACGGCCGCGCGCGCTATGTTACCGCCGTCAGTCGCAGCGACATCGTCAACGGCTGGCGCGAGCGTCGTCACGAAGGCGGCGTGCTGATCGATATAGAGACCGACCGCATCGTCACCGATCAGCTCTCGATGCCGCACAGCCCGCGCATCGACGGCGCGTCGGTACTGGCGCTGGACAGCGGGCGCGGGCAGATCATCCGTATCGACCCGGCGAGCGGCGACAAGGCCGACATCGCCTTCTGCCCGGGCTTCCTGCGCGGCATGGCGCTGCACAACGGTCACGCGCTCGTCACCGTGTCCAAGCCGCGCAACGGCACGTTCGCCGGCCTCCTGCTCGACGGCGAGATGAAGACGCGCGATGCCGAGCCATGGTGCGGCGTGCTGGTGGTGGAGCTTGCCAGTGGCAGCATCGTCGAGTGGATCAAGCTGGAAGGCTTCATCACCGAACTGTTCGACGTCGCCGCTCTGCCCGGCGTCCGCTGCCCGATGTCGATCGGGCCGGAGACGCTGGAAATCCGCTCGACTATCAGCTTCGACGAGACGGTGCCGCCGCTGGATTGAGAGTATCTGCACGCCGATCTTCCACCGCTATTGGGCATGCAAACCAGGAAAGCGCACCTGGCTGAAGCGGCGCATTGCCGGCTTCAGGCGCTCCGTTGGACGTCGTCTTATTGCAGGATTGCCGTTCAGGAGGCTGGCATGGCAAGAATGCCCAATTGTTGACCGCCAATATACCATCTGGATGGGCCGGCCTTGGCGTCGACGTTAAAGCTCCGCTGCCTCAGGAACACGGCCAGGTTCAAGGAAAGCCTTCAGGCGGGCGGCAGTTTCGGGGGGCCGATTGTAGACTATCAAATGCCGGGACCGACCATCTAGGCCGCGGCTCGCAAGCTAAGGAAGCCACAGCGGATCGACCTCGCCGGCACGCATTGCTTTGCTAAAGACTCGGTAGCCGATCAAGGCGATGCTGATCCACCATGCAGCGACTGCGGCGTTAAGATAGAGCGGCATTCCGAGGATGAACGGTGTCGCCTGCCGAACATTTGGGGACCATTGGCCGACGTTTCCCATATTGTAAGGCATTCCAACCGGGCTTTCCGGCATCAGGCTTGCCTGTGGGAACAGTGTCGTGATGAAAAAGAACGGCAGCCAGTAAGCGAGCACGACGATCGTGGCTACTCGCGCCGCCACGATCGGCTCGCGCGACTTGCGGAACAGCAGCCACAGGCAGATCAGCGACACGCTGTCGAGCAGCAGGAACATCGCCGCATCGTGAAACAACGCGTGCGGCGGCCAGGTCGCGATGGCGAGCATATGCGCCGTCGAACCTTCGGCATTGTCGATGATCGTCGATCCGATCGCGCCCAAGGCAAGGCTGGCCGCGATCATCCCGCGGCCGATCATAACTCTGTTCATTCAAAACTCCCACTGACAGTGACCCATGAGGCAGGTCCGCGCGACCGCTCACTTCATCGATCGCGGAACGACGGGGATCGCCACGAACGCGCGAGCGTCATGCGCCGGGACAGCAAGAACCTGCGGATAGCGTGCGACGATCGACCTGATCCGCGCGATGATGACGGCTTGGGTCTCAAGCCGGGCCGGAGTGAATGTAACGGCCAGAAGAATGGTCCCGATCAGTAGAACGACCAGGACCGATCCGAACATGATCAGGAATTTCCGCAATGCCGCGCGGGACGGCATTTTCTGTTCATCCGGCATCTCGGGCACCTTATGTCGTTGCCGTGATTGCGATCGGAGACGTCATGCCCGCGTGAACTATGCTGAGCATGCCTCATTCGATATGATGGGTTATCTTATCGCAATTGATACGATAGGCAAGACTATCGTTTGGAGCGAGATTGGAATGAAAGATTGGGCGAGCAACCATCCCAAGGCAAAGCTGTTGGCGCGAAAGCGGGAAGTCATCCTGAGCGCCGCGAAGGAAGCATTCCTGAGTCACGGCTACAGTGGGGCAAGCATGGAAGGCATTGCCGCTGCGGCAGGCGTGTCGATCATGACGCTGTATCGGCATGCGGAGAACAAGGATGATCTGTTCGCGGCGGTGATCGAAAGCGCTTGCCATCCGGCCGACCGGGAGGAAGAAGCCGCGTTGGCAGCGTCGCTGAAAAAGTCGCTTCGGGACATTCTCGTATTCGTTGGCGTCATGTTTCAGGAGCGGCTGGCCGGCGAGGATACCGTGACGTTGTTTCGAGCGGTCATGGTTGAGACCAAACGCTTTCCACAACTCGCCCGGATGGCCTTTGACGGTTTGATCGGCTCACATCAGGCGGCGCTCGACGCATTCTTGGCCGGTCGCACCGAGGCAGATGGCCTGAAAGAGACAGAGCGGCGGATGCTCGGAGCCGAGTTCCTCGACCGACTGGTCGGACTGGATATCTACAAGGTCATGCTAGGGCTGAACGGACCTTCAAGCGAAGAACGACGTGTTCGCGCACAACGCGCGGCAGATGCTCTGCTGGACAGCCTGACCATGGAGACATAGTTCAACCGCGTCTGAGATGGCTTCCCGAGGCATATTATGCCCGCGAGCGCGCGCAGCGACCACGAAACCGGCGGCACTGCGCCGGCATGACCCTGCAACGCTCGCTCGCTGCGTCCAGCTTGCGCCTGCTGATGCAGCGAACTTGCGTCCGGTTTATGCTACGTCATCGAGAAGGCTGAAGCCATGATGCTTGGCCAGCATCTTCAGGCTCTCTTGCCTATGTTGTTCGCTCGACGGACCGCCTCCTTCGTTCGGGCGCTCCCGTGAAGAATTTGGCCCATAGAGCATCTATCCATTACTGGTTAAATAATGAACCATCAAATGCCGGGGTAAACATGTCATTTATTGCGCTGACTGTCGGCCATAACCTGCTGTAAATCCGTAATATACGATTGGAAATTTATTCATTGCGCGTGAGGCGTCAAAAATTCTTGATGCGGTTCAAAGCGGTAATATCGCCTTTAGCCAAATTCTGTCACCCTGGGGCCGGTACACAGCATGAAATTCATGCTGCCACGTACCGATGATCTGCGCCTTTCCTATCTGATAGCTGACCGACGGCCCCGCCGCGAAGACGTTGCCGCGAAAGCCGCGCAGCGCGTCGATGGTGGCCTGCGCGCCCGCGTCTGAGACCTTGTCGTCCGTCGTCTGCGCGTAGAAATAGCCTGCCGCGCCCAGCTTCAGCTTGCCGATCTGCTGGCCCACCGCGAAGTCCGCGTGGAACTCGTCGCCTGACCGGTAATCGGCGCCGGTCGGGTTGAACGGCGTAACCATCGCGTCCCCGTTGCGGAAATTCATGTCGTACATCAGCTTGAGATCGGCGGAGAAACCGCTCTTGCCGTAATAGGCAAAGGCGACGACAGGTTCGACGCTCCAGTAATTGCGGCCTATGTTCGACAGCTTGCGTGGGTTGTAGCGGCCCACCGGGACCGTCACGTCCACCCCCGTGGTGATGTGGACGCCGCTCGGGAAGTGCCAGCCCAGCATGACCGGATCAACGATGACGTCGCCGATGCCGGTGGTCTCGTCCGCCATGCCCGCCGCGCCGACGCGCAGGTTCACCACCGGCACGATCGCCTGCATCGCCCAGCTGGCGCCGAGGATACGCGTGTCGGTGACATGGACGATGCGCGCAATCGCGGCGTCGGCGCGGGCGTGGAAGTCCGGCAGCTGGCCGGAATCGCCGTTGCCGTCGTTGAAGCGGTCGGCATCGTAGTGCTCGACGTAGCCGAGCAGGTACGTGCCGGGCGGGGGCAGAGCGGCTCCGGAATAGCCCTCGGCGCCGTTGGGGTAAACGCCGCCGCCCGCTTCGGTCGCAAGCGCCGGATGGGCGGCCAGTGCGCCTGCGGCCAGAGCCAGCTTCAGCGCAGTCTTCATCGTCCTCATGGTCATGATCTTTCCCTGTCGTTGTTTTGAGTGTCTGATCAGGCGGCTCGGTCGATCTGCCGGTATTGTCCGCCGTAGAAGAGCAGTGGTTCCTCCTCAGCGCCGCCGTGCTGTGCGTGGTGCAGCACTTCGCCGACGAACAGGCCGTGGTCTCCGGCGGGGAAGACGTCGCGCAAGGTGCAGACGAGATGGGCGAGGGCGCCCTCGATCAGCGGCACCGCGCCGTGACGGGTGAAGGGAATTTCGGCCGCCCCCGGTCGTCCGGCGAAGTGGTTGGACAGCCCCTGCTGCTCCGCGCCGAGGATGTTGAGACCGAATTGCCCGCCCTCGCGCAGCATGGCGGCCATGCGTGCGTGGTTGCCGATGCTGACGAGCACCAGTGCGGGCTCCAGCGACACCGAGGTGAAGCTGTTCGCGGTCATCCCGTGGACCGCGCCTTCACGCTCGCAGGTGACGATCGTGACGCCGGTGGCGAAGCGGCCGAAAGTGCGGCGCAGTTCGATACGGTCCATGGCTCACACCGTTTCCGCTAGGAAGGCGGCGGTCAGCGCCGGGTCGGCGATGGTCGGGAAGAACCCGCGCGGATCGTCGAAGTTGTTGGCGAACCAGTGCGCCACGCGCGGCTGTGCTCCGGCAGCGCCGAGCAACTCGACCATATGCTGCGGCGGGGGCTGCAGCATGCCGTTGGTCCATGCGACCACATCGCGCGCATAATCCCAGTAGCGATCGAAGGTGCGCTGCATCCACGCCGCGTCGAAAGCCTTGCCCTCGTTCTCCAGGATCGAGGCGAGGTAGGACGCGGCGCACTTGGCGGCGTTGTTGGCCCCCTGACCGGTGATCGGATCGTTGAGGCAGACCGCATCGCCCACGCCCAGCGCCTTCGCGCCCGAGGGCAGCGTCAGCACCGGCTTGCGCACCGTCGGCGGGAAGCGGCCGCACAGCGCACCGAGATCATCGGTCAGAGTGCAGTCGCGGCTGCGCTCGTACTCCCAGGGCAGGAAGCGCTTGAGAATGTGCTGGCTGATCTCCAGATGCTCCTCGGGGCTGGCCCCGGCGCTCCACAAGTCCATCGGGCCGCCGGGGATCGCCTCGAAGACCATGATCTCGCACGGGCCGCTCAGCGTCAGCGCGGGGAACACGAAGTATTCGCCGATGCCGGGGATCAGGTTGAAGTTGACCGCGCTGTATTCCGCGCGTGGGCGCATGCCGTGAACATAGGTGAGCGCGAGGCTGCGCATCGGCCTGTCGAAGGGGGACTTTTCCGCGTCCCGCTCGAACAGCCGCCCGACTTCGCCCTTGCCCGAGGCGACGAGCACGAGATCGCATTCGCGCGCGAGGTCTTCCAGTTCGGCGATCCCGGCATCGACGATGCGCAGTTCGCCGCCGCGCGCCTCGAATTCATCCATCCAGCGCGGCATCTTCACGCGCTGGTCCACCGACTGCGCGGGCGCATCGAGACGCGCCGACCAGTCGAGCAGTTTGTCCGGACCTTCTCCCGCCAGCGCAAAGCCGATGCCCTCCACCGGCGGGCAGGCCTCATCCCAGAACGCGAGGCCCAGCGCCCTCTCGTGCGATCGGGCGGTGTCGAACATGCACTGGCTCGACGTGACGCGCCCGGCGGCGATCTGCGCGCCGGTGAGGTTGGAAAGCATGACCACCTGATGGCCGCTGTCCAGCAGCCCGATGCCCAGCTGCAACCCTGCCTGTCCTGCTCCCACGATGCCGATCTTGGTCATCTTGCCCAGCCTTTTCCTGTGATTGATCGAATGACCACAGGATAGGCAGGGCGGCCGCGCGGGCTCTATGCAGCCAGTGCAGCCGCCATTCGGCCAGTGCCGAAATCACATGCCGAAATCAGATGACGCTGCCCGAGCCGCCGGTCAGCTTGGCGATGGCAGGCCCGGCCTGCTCCGGCCCCATCGCCAGATAGCCGCCCTCCACCCGCAGTTCGGACCCGGTGGTGAAGCTGGCATGGTCCGAACACAGGAACAGCGCGCCGTCGGCCACTTCTTCGGGCCGCCCGAGACGCCCGAGCAGGTGGAACTCGGCCGCCACCGCATCGGCCTTTGCCCGATCGCCGCCCGAAAGCCCCGCGATCGGGTCCGACCATGTCCACCCCGCCACCAGCGCATTTACGCGGATACCGTGCGGCGCATAATCCAGCGCCTGCTGCCGCGTCAGGTGAAGGATGCCCGCCTTGGACACCGGATAGGTCCATCGCCCGGCCTGCGCGGCGTGGCTGCTGATGCTGGCCATGTTGACCACGCTGCCGCGATTCTTCGCCAGATGCGGCCGCGCCATCTCCACCAGGATCGCCCCGCTAACGAGATTGACGTCGAGCGTCTCCAGCCACTCGGCCCTGCTCGATGCCGCGCCGTTGTCGACGTAGGAGCAGGCGTTGTTGACGATGCAGTCGATGCCGCCGAACCCCTCCACCGTGCGCGCCACCAGCGCCGACAGCGCGGCGTCGTCGCGGATGTCGGTCTCCACCGCCAGCGCCCGCGTGCCCAGTTCGCTCGCCAGTTCCTCAGCCGGAGCGCCCGAGCGCGCCGCGATCACCACGTTCGCACCTTCCTCGTGAAAGCGCCGGGTCAGCACCTTGCCGATGCTTGCCGCGCCGCCGGTGATGATGACTGTCCTGCCTGCGATACCCTTCATGTCGATCGTCCTTGCCATGCTTCGATGGCCTCGGTCTGATACCGGCGACGGGCGCGGGGAAGGCGCCGCAGCGCCTACTGCGCGTTTTGCAGCGCCGCGCGCACAGGCGCTGCACTTTGCGCATGGTCCGGGTCCTCAAGCGGGACTCCTTGTCCGATGGAATGGTTGCAGATGGCAGCATTCCGTGATGTACTTTCGCCATAACGATGACGGGCCGAAAGCCCGACCATGACGGGGAGCACAGGCTCATGCTGGACGGGACATTCCGCCCGCTGAGCGGCCATCGCCTGTTCGCGTCGACCGATGTCGACGATGCACGCGACACGGTCGCTCGGATCTATTGCGACCATCGCCTGACGCCGTGCGAACGCGGCGGGCGGGTCGATGCGTGGCAGAACGCGGTGCGGCTCAAGCGCACCACGCTGAGCGCGATGAGCTACGGCGCCGACGTGCGCGTGGAGCCGTCGCGGCTAAGCGACTTCTACCTGCTGATGCTGCCTTATTCGGGCAAGGCGGAAGTCGAGGCGGGCGGACGACTGGTGGCCGCGCACGGCGAACTCGGCACGATTCTCAACCCGACCGAGCAGGTGGCGATGCGCTGGTCCGCCGATTGCGCCAAGCTGATGGTGCGCATCGAGCGCGCCGCGCTGGAGCAGCAGTTGTCCGCTATGCTCGGCCGCCCCTTGCGCGAACCGCTCAACTTCCGCCTCGCCATTCCGAAGGACGGCCCCGGCGCCAACTGGTGGCCTTTCGTGCAACTGCTCATCAGCCATGTCGAGCATCAGGGGCGCAGCGGCGCCAATGCGGTCAGCCTCGAACTGCTGGAGACGGCGCTGCTGACCAGCCTGCTCGAAGGGCAGGTTCACAACTATTCGGACAGCCTGCACTCGCGCGCCTGCACCGTGGCGCCGCGCCATGTCCGGCTGGTTGAGACTTTCATCGAGGACCACGCCGCCGATCCCATCGGCATCGAGGATCTGGTGAAGGCGAGCGGCGTCAGCGGCCGCGCCCTGTTCGACGGGTTCCGCCGGTTCCGCGACACCTCGCCGATGGCGCACCTGCGCACGGTGCGCCTGCGCCGCGTGCGCGACGACCTGCTCTCGGCCAGCGAGGGTGTCACGGTTTCCGCCGTCGCCAGCCGCTGGGGCTTCTTCGAATTCGGCCGCTTCGCCGGGCAATACCGCCAGCTGTTCGGCGAAACGCCCTCCCAGACGCTGCGCCGCCGCTGAAACGCAAAAACGGGCGCCTCCCGCTTGGGAAGCGCCCGGTTCATTCATACCCATACCTTCGTCATTGCGAGCGTAGCGAAGCAATCCAGGGCGGCGTAAAACTGCCTTGGATTGCTTCGCGGCTTCGCCGCTCGCAATGACGACCCTTTGAGGTCGATCAGAACGAGTAGCGTGCGCCGATCTGGAACATCCGCGGCGGCTTGTACGAGACTTCGTTGCAGCCGCAGAACGTCGCGAGGTCGAAGCCCTGCACGCCCGCGCGCGCGTCGGTCAGGTTGCGCACCGCGAACGTGATGTCCCACGGGTCCAGCTTCCAGTTCACGCTGGCGTTGACCATCACGTAGCCGCCGAACTTGTCGGCCGAGAAGTTGCGCAGGTTGTAGTAGAAGCTGCTGGTGTATTGCGCATCGCCGCCCACCGACATCCGCCCGCCCAGCGCGTCGAAGCCGTAGCGGATGATGCCGGTGGCCTGCAGGTGCGGGGCGTAGACCGGCTCCACGTCGCGCACGATCGGGCCGTCGACGCGCAGCGGCACATCCTTGACCTTGGCGTCGAACCACGAGACGGAAAGGCCGGTGTCCAGTCCGTCGAGCGGCTGCGTGAACACTTCCGCCTCGATCCCGTAAGTGCGCGCATCGGCATTGATGACCACGCCCGAGACGCCGGTGAACAGGAACGCCTGGTAATCCTTGTAATCGTAGTAGTAGGCAGAGGCGTTGAAGTGCGAGCGGCCATCGGGGAACGTGTACTTGAAGCCGCCTTCGTAGCTGGTCAGCGTCTCGCCCTTGTAGGGGATCGCACTTGTCGGCACGGCAAGGCCACCCGCCAACTGGGCGTTGTAGCTGCCCGCCTTCACGCCGCGATTGACGCCGAAGTAGAGCATCAGGTCGCTGTCCGGGCGGTACTCGATCTGCGCCTTGCCCGCCCACAGCGTCTGCCCGTGCTTGTCGGTATAAGGGGCGCCGTTGTCGGGGCCGATCACGGTGGGCGTGCCGGTGTGGACCTTGCGCGAATCCGGCGTGCTCCAGATGCCCTGGAAGAAGGCGTAGTCCTTCTGCTCGCGGATCACGCGGCCGCCCAGGATCATCGTCAGCTTGGGCGCGAACTTCCACTCCACCTGACCGAAGGCGGAATAGGAGTCGGTCTTGAGACGGGCATCGACGCCAAGGTCCATCGGTGCACCCGGCACCACGCTGCCGACCGGGAACTTGAGGCCATTGAGCGAGTGGTTGTCGATATGCAGGTAGAAGCCGCCCGCCACCCAGTTCAGGCTGTCGGTAGAGCCGTTGAGGCGCAGTTCCTGCGAATAGGTGTTGGCATTCACGCCCGCATAGTTCGCCGCCTGATTGCCCGGCCCGGCATCGACGTCAACGAACAGCAGCTTCTCGAAGTGCTTGTAGTCCGACACCGAAGTCAGGCTGACCGCATCCGACAAGTCGAACTCAGCCGTCAGGTTGAGCCCTTGCGTTTTGACGTGGTTGTGGTTCTTGAAGGCGAAGTCGCTGGAGGTGGCGAAGTCCTTCCCGTCCGGGTCGATGTACCCGAAGAAGTCCCCGCCTGCGACCGGGCGGCCATAGCTGTCGCCGAAGACGCCGTTGTTGTCGGTGTCGGAGCCCATGTCCTGCCCATTCGCGCCGATGGTCGCGCGGGTCTCGTCGGCGGCGGCATTGCGCACGTCGATCAGTTCGCCGTCGGCATTGAAGACGCCGATGGTGGACTTGCTCTGGTAGGGCGCTGTGGACATGCGGCTGCGCGCGGCATTGCCCGAAAGCGTGAAGCGGGCGGTGTCGGTCGGCTCGAACAGCACCGTCAGGCGGCCCGCCAGCGTATCGTCGTCACCCAGGTTCGCGCCCGCTCCGGTGCCCGGCGATCCGCCGACCGCGCCCGAAGGATAGCGGTTGCGCAGCAGCGCCTCGCTCTTGTTCCACATCACCGCGCCGCGCACCGCCAGCGTGGTGGAAAGCGGCACGTTGAGCGCGGCCTCGCCATGGAACATCATCGGCGAACCGACGGAATCGTAGATGCCGCCCTTTACATCGACGTAGCCGGTGGTCTCGGTCAGGCTCGGCTTGGTGCTGACGAAGTGGACGAGGCCGCCCGTCGCGTTGCGGCCGAACAGCGTGCCCTGCGGCCCCTTCAGCACCTCGACCCGGTCGATGTCGAACGTCGCGAAAGTCTGCCCCTGCGCGATCGCGATATAGCCTTCGTCGAGATAGACCGCATTGGGCGCCTCGACGATGTCGTTGAAATCGTTCTGCGTCACGCCGCGAATGGTGAACTGGGTGTTCTGCCCGGCGATGTTGCCGCCGGTATGCACGCCCGGCGAAAACGCTGCGAGATCGCGGCTGTCGGTGACGTTGAGCGTGCGCAGCTGCTCACCCGAATAGGCGGTGATGGCGATGCCGACGTCCTGCAGCTTCTGCTCGCGCTTCTGCGCGGTGACGACGATCTCGCCGCCGAGCCCGCCGCTGTCCGCCTGCGCTTCCTGTGCCAGCGCCGGTTGCGAGACGCCGCATAGGGTCGCCACCACAAGGGCGGCGATACTGGTGTATGTCCTCATGACGATTACTCCCCTTGGTACTGATTTCACCAAGGCGCCCGCCCGTGTGCCCGGGACGTGGTGCCGCTAGCCTCCTGTAAACAACTTCAAGCCTAAAATCTTTAGATATGAACTATTTGGACGCGACTATGCGCCGCCGGAATTCCGGCCTGTGTCAGTCAGTGAATGAACCGGCGTCTATCGGCCGTCAGTAAAGCGCTGGTGCGTCGCGGTGACGCGCGCGGCCTGTTCGTAGATGCCGGAAAGCAGATTGAGTGTCTGGGTCGTCTGGCGCAGCCGTTCGTCCATATCCTTCACCACTTCGGTGAATTCGATAAGATGACGGCGGCGCAATTCCGCATAGAGATCAGAGATTTCGCGGCCCTTGTCAGTAACCTGATAGACCGCGTTGCTGCGGTTGCCGATCTGCTCGATCAATCCGAGCTTCGTCAGCTTGCGCAGCGCGTACTGCATGTTGGGAACGTCGTCCCGGTTGGTCAGGCGCGCCAGTTCCTTGAGCGGCTTGGCGCGTTCGTGAAGGCGAATGGTGTGCAGCAGGGCGTTCTCGCTGCCCGAAGCGGACAGCCCGCTGGCGGCGGCGAAACATTCGCCCTGCCAGCGTTCGAACGACTCCCGAACCCGCATCAGTGCGAATTCGAGTTCGGTGACATTCACTTCGTGCGGTGTCGAAGCGAGATGCCAGCGCTGATCGAGATCACCCGGTCCCGGCACGCCCGCAGGCGGCCTGGAAGCCTTGCTTCGCCCCATGTTTCGGACTCCCTGTTTGTCCTTGAGTCGAAATCTAACTGTAATTTTTGCGATGGACAAGCATCAAAAGCTAACATAATTTTTTATTTAGAAATCGAAGAAGGGGAGTAGCATGACACAGGATCGAGGGATGGTGCGTCCGGATCATTTCAAGCTGGGCACCTTTGCAACCAACTGTTCGGGCGGCATGTCCGTCACCACGGTTCCCGAGCGCTGGAACGCAAGCTGGGAGAACAATCTCAGGCTGGCGAAGATGCTCGACGAAGCAGGCATAGACTTCATGCTGCCGATCGCCCGCTGGATCGGCTACGGCGGCGAGACCGACTTCCACGGCTCGGTGCTGGAAACGATGACCTGGGCCTCGGCCCTGCTCGCTTCGACTCGTAACATCACCGTCTTCGCCACGATCCATACGGCGGTGAACCACCCCGTCGTCATCGCCAAGCAGATCGCCACGATCGACCGCATCAGCGGCGGGCGCGCAGGGCTCAACATCGTCGCCGGCTGGAACGAGCCCGAATACCGCGCGCTCGGCCTGAAGCTCGCCGCCGATCACGAGACGCGCTACGAATATGCGCAGGAATGGTTCGACGTGGTGCAGGCCCTGTGGTCGCGCGAAGGGCGCTTCGACTGGGAGGGCAAGCACTTCCAGCTCGAACAGATCCACTCCGATCCCAAGCCCGTCGTCGCCCGCCCGCCGATCATCAACGCCGCCGGGTCTGCGCAGGGACGCGACTTCGCGGTGCGCAACGCCGACTTCCTGTTCACCCCGGCGATCGACCTGTCGCGCTCGGCGGCCGAAGTCGCCGAACTGCACAAGGCCGCCGCCGAGCAGGACCGCAGCGTCGAGGTGCTGACCTTCAGCCATGTCGTCTGCCGCCCGACCGAGGCGGAGGCGAAGGACTACGTCGCCCATTTCACCGGCGACGCTCTCGATTCGGTGGCGCTCGACAACCTCGTGAACCTGCAGTTCGCGCATGCGCAGTCGTTCCCGCACGATCTGCTGGCGCTGATCCGTGATCGCATGGGCATGGGCCACGGCGGCGTCCCGCTCATCGGCACGCCCGAACAGGTGGCCGAGGGCCTGATCGGTCTGCACCGCGCCGGGTTCGGCGGCACCACCCTCTCGTTCGTCGATTACGCCCAAGAGTTCCCCTACTTCCGCGACACCGTGCTGCCGCTGCTGGAGGCGGAAGGCATCCGCACGCCTGCCGCCAAGACCGCCGTGCCCGCGTGAAGACCAACTGGGACGCCATCGTCGTCGGCAGCGGGATCAACTCGCTGGTCTGCGCGGCGCAACTGACGGCGAAGGGCCGCCGCGTGCTCGTTCTGGAGCGCGCGGCGGTGGCGGGCGGCTGCATCCGCACCGAGGAGGCGACCGTGCCGGGATTCCGGCACGACCTGTTCTCGATGTCCTACCCGCTGTTCGTGACGACGCCGTTCTACCCGCAGCTGGCGCCGAAGCTGGAAGCGCATGGCGTCCGCATGGTCCAGGCGGAAATCCCGACCGGCGTGCTGCTGCCCGATGGCAGATCGCTGCTGCTGCGCCAATCGCGCGAAGCGAACGTCGCGGCGTTCGACGCGGCGCATCCGGGAGATGGCGCGGCTCATGCGCGCGCGATGGCGGGCGTAGAGGAACAGGCACCGCTGCTGTTCGGCCTGCTGGGCAATGAGCCGCGCTCGTTCGATACCGCCAGCCTGCTGGGCAGGACGCTGCTGAAACAGGGCATCGATCAGGTCAGCGCGTTCGGTGCCGATTCGCTGAAATCCGCGCGCGACTGGCTGGAGGCGCGGTTCGGTTCGGACCTCGTCCACGCGCTGATCGCGCCGTGGGTCCTTCATGTCGGCCTCGGCCCGGAAAGCGCAGCTTCGGCGATGATGGCGCGGGTGGTCATGTTCACGCTGGAAGCGGCGGGCCTGCCCTTCGTCGAAGGCGGCAGCGACCGTATCGTCGCGGGCTTCCGCGCGATCATCGAAGGCGGCGGCGGTGCTCTGCTGACCGATGCCGATGTGGAGCAAATCACGGTCGAACGTGGCCGCGCGACGGGCGTTCGCCTTGCCGATGGCCGTACCTTCACCGCCCGGCGCGGGGTGGCCTGCAATGTCACGCCGACGCAGCTCTACCAGCGCCTGCTCCCGGCCGAGCACGTCCCGCCCGCGACGGCCGAGCGCGCCGCCGACTACCGCTATGGCCGCGCCTGCATGCAGATCCACATCGCCTTGTCCGAACCGCCCGCGTGGGCCGATCCGGAGCTCGGCAAAGTCGGCCTGCTGCACCTGACGCCCGGCATGGACGGCGTCTCGCGCGCGGTGAACGAGGCGGACCGGGGGCTGCTCCCCGCCGAGGCCACGATCGTCGTCGGCCAGCCCGCCCACGCCGATCCCTCGCGCTGCCCGCCGGGCACCTCGATGCTGTGGATCCAGCTGCAGGAACTGCCGCGCACGATCCGGGGCGATGCCGCCGGAGAGATCGCTGTGCCTGCCGATGGCCGCTGGAACGACGACGTGGCGCAGGCCTATGCGCGGCGGATCATCGCCCGCATCACCGCGCATGTGCCCAATCTCGAACGCGCGACGCTGGGCATGCGCGTCCTCGGCCCACATGACCTTGAGGCAGCCAACATCAACCTCGTCGGCGGCGATCCCTATTCGGGCGTCTGCTCCATCGACCAGTTCCATCTGTTCCGCCCCTTCGCGGGAACGCGAAACCATGCAACGCCCGTCAAGCGCCTGTTCCACATCGGCGCATCCACCCATCCCGGTCCAGGTCTGGGCGGTGTTTCAGGATATCACGCGGCGATGGAAATAGGATAACGGCTCGTGCCGTAGATCCAGCGATGGCATCGCGAAGTTTGTCGCCCGCATAGCCGCCATCGGCAAAAACATGGCGCAACCAGGGGAAGCCGCTGCCGCACGGCCTTGAGGACATCGACCGCGCCATCGCGGTCCTGAATATCGGCGGTATGCACGAGAATGAAGACGAGGAAGCCGCAGGTGTCGGTCAGGATGTGCCGCTTGCGGCCCTTGATCTTCCTGCCCGCGTCATAGCCGCAAGGGCCGCCACCTTCGGTGGTTTTGACCGACTGGCTGTCGACCACACCGGCATTCGACCACACCGGCACTTGGGCTTGCCTCACGTCCTTCGATCTCGCGCAGGTTCATGACCAGCACCGTGTTCATCGCCTCGAGCAGGCCAGCGTTGCGCCAGCCGTAGAAATAGCGCTGGACCGTCGAGACCGGCGGGAAGCATTTGGGCAGAAGCCGCCAGGCGCAACCGCTCGCCGCGATGTAGAGCAAGGCGTTCAGGACTTCGCGCATGTCCGTTGTCCGGCGTCGACCTCCCCGCTTGGCCACAGGGATGAACGGCGCTGCTAACGTCCGCTCCCGGTCGGTCGTATCGCTGGAATAGCGCAGTCCTTTTCGGCTATGCGCCTGCCGGGCAATGCCAGTCCATGCCATCATTCACTCCATCTCTCGCAGGACGGCGCGAATCACAACATGCTGGTATTGCTCAACAACTTTTGGGTCGGGTTCT